>JBFYOJ010000171.1:0-2776 GCA_041303885.1 Acidimicrobiia bacterium
TGTGCTCTTCCGATCTGATACTCCCCACCCGGCGGGGGCAATCTCAGCCGGACTCCGCGTTTGCCTGGAAATTTCGCGACCTCGGGGTAGGCTCAACGACGCGGAGCGGTTCAGGGGCTGAAGGAGTGTTGCCTTCATGCCAGTCAATCGACGCGCCCGCGCCATGGCCGTCGGCATGGTCCTCGCATCGACCGTCCTTTTCCTGTCGGTCGACTACACCGTCGAGCAGGGCGACACCCTCACCGAGATCGCACGCGACCACGATGTGTCTGTCTCCGCCCTGATCGATGCCAACGGGATCAAGAATCCGGACCTGATCCGGATCGGGCAGGTCCTGGTGATACCGGGCACGGACAAGTACCACCTGGTCGGCCGCGGTGAGACGCTGGTTCGGATCGCATCCGCATACGGCACAAGTGCCTTCTCTGTGGCCAGGGCGAACTCGTTGTCCGACCCGGACAGGATCTACCCGGGCCAGAAACTGCTGATACCGACAGCCACGCGGTCATCGGGAGGGTCGAAGTCGGGAGGCTCGGATGGCGAGAGTGAGGGATCGACGAACTCCAAACCTGCGCGGAACCGCTCCGGTGAGTACCACATCGTGAAGAGGGGTGAGACGCTCGAATCGATCGCCGCCAAGTACAAGGGTGTCTCTGCCGATGACATCGCACGCGCCAACGGCATTGTGGGAGGGCGGATCTTCACCGGCACCAGGCTCTTCCTCGACGGGCCGGGCTACGTGGGGGGTGGAGGCTCGGGCACGGGCACGTACGAGGTCAAGAAGGGAGACCGTCTCGGCGACATCGCCGCCAGGCATTCCACCACCATCTCCAAGCTGGCCAGTATGAACGACATCAGCGACGTCAATCGGATCCGGGCCGGACAGGCTCTCCAGGTGCCCGGAGGCTCGACCTGGGTGTGCCCGGTGAAGGGAGCCCGATATTTCAACGACTGGGGCTTCCCGCGCGGCAAGTCGCGCTATCACGAAGGGACCGACCTGTTCGCCAAGTACGGGTCCGCGGTGAGGGCCCCTGTCTCGGGGACGGTGGAGTTGAAGCGGGGCTCGCTCGGCGGCCTTCAGTTCAACCTGCACGGCAGTGATGGGATCGAGTACCTCGGATCCCACCTCGACTCCGCCGGTGAGAAAGGGAAGGTCAGCGCCGGGGACGTCATCGGCTACGTCGGCACCTCGGGGAACGCACAAGGGACGAGCCCCCATCTCCACTTCGGGATGTACCTGAACGGTCTGGCGATCAACGCCTATCCGACGCTCGAAGCCAACGGCTGCTGACCGGGGGGACCCGCGGCTCGATATCGACGACCGTCGTGATCAGCCAGGCCCGGTCAGTTCGAAGCGATCCCTGGTGGTCGCATACGACCTTCCCGACAGCCGACCGACCGCGTCGAGGACACCGGGATCCACCCTGGTCCCATCCAACGCGTCGTCGCGGATGTGAATCGCCACGACCTCGCCCAGGACGATCCGGGTCTGTCCGATCGGCCCGAGATCCATCACATCGAGGACCCGGCACTCGAGGTTGGCCGGGGACTCAGCCACCAGAGGTGCAGGGACCACGCTCCCTATCACCGCGGTGAGACCGGCGATACCGAACTCGTCGTCACTCGAGTCGTAGCTGCCGGAGGTGAGGCTCATTGCCTGCGCCAACTCAAAGGAGACGATGCTCACGGTGAACACACCGCTCTCCTCGGCGAACGCGGCGCTGTCCTTGGGACGATCAGAGTGCGCTCCCGCCGCGAACATGACGACCGGCGGGGAGGTCGAGACGACATTGAAGAACGAGAACGGGGCGAGATTGTGCGTCCCGTCGGTGCGAACCGTCCCGATCCAACCGATCGGGCGGGGGATCACCATCCCGGTCAGGAGCTTGTATCCATCTCTGGAGTCGGGAGTGGTGAGGTCGAACAGCCTCTTGTTCAAGTCATCGCCTCACGCAGGTCATCGAGCCGGATGGCTCCGGCCTCCAACAAGCGACGATGGAAGTCCTTGAGATCGAAGTTCCCCCGCGCCCGCGCCGCTGCCTGCGCCCGGATGTCCAGGATCTCGCGTTCCCCGACCTTGTACGAGATCGCCTGCGCCGGCCAGCCGAGGTAGCGCTTCACCTCGGACTCGGCGACATCCCTGACCTGGAGCCCGATCTTCTCGATGTAGTCGACGGCCAGGTCGTAGCTCCACACCTCCCCGGCATGAAGAGGTGCGCCGGCGGGGATCTCCTTCTCGAGCTGGGTCCCGATGTCGACCACCACGCGGGTGGAGCGGAACAGCTGGCTGGCGAGAAGCCCGAGGCGGTACTCCGGGTTGGCGAAGTAGCCGAGCTCGTCCATCAAACGCTCGGCATAGAGCGCCCAGCCCTCGCCCGAGCCCGAGTACCAGATGAAGTTGCGTTGGAATCGCGATAGCTTCTCGCGCTGCAGGATGGCGACACCCACCTGCAGATGATGACCGGGGAAACCTTCGTGATATGCGGTGGCGACCTCGCCCCAATACGGGATCCTGGTCCTCTCCCCCGGGGCGTACCAGATCGAACCTGGGCGGGAGAAGTCCTCCGATGGGTTGTGATACCAGGCGCCGAGGCTCCCGCCTGGCGGGGCGATGTTGACCGTAACCTCACGGATCTCATCGGGCACATCGAAGGCGCTCCCGTCGAGCTGCTCGACCGCCTCGTCCTGGATGCCCTTGACGAACCGGGCAAAGGCCTGGTGGTCGGGCGCCGACCGGCTCGGGTCGGTGTCGAGGAGCTCGATCACCTCCTCGATG
>JBFYOJ010000172.1:0-10551 GCA_041303885.1 Acidimicrobiia bacterium
TGACACGTTCTGCCGCGTCGACCGCGGAGTTGAGAGCCCGCATCACCTCCGCCCCGGTCGCGTCGCCGTCGGCGTGGATGACACGCCGGATCTGGTGGCCCCCTTCGCGTCCGTACATCAGCTCACCGGCAGCGTCCCGGTCAAACTCCGCACCAAGTGCGATCAGGTGCTGGACAGCGGCCGGTCCACCACTGGTGAGTAGGTCGACCACGCGCTTGACCCCGAGGCCGCCGCTGACGCTCAGGGTGTCATCGGTGTGGCGGCGAGGGGAATCCTCCTCCGATAGCGCAACGGCGATTCCGCCCTGTGCCCACCAGGTGGAGCCCATCTCGGGGGCCGTGATCACATAGGCGCGGGGCAGGCCCAACGCCACCGTGAGCCCCGCCACGCCTGCCCCGACCACGATCGGAGCGTCGAGACGGGTGATTTCGGGCATGAGGGGCCTTCCTCAGTCCTGACGGCCGACTTCGAGCATCCGCATCACGGCCAACCGGGCGCGTTCCGCGACATCCGGCGCGATCTCGACATTGTGGGTGAGGGTCTCCAGGGACACCCGGATGTTGTCCAGGGTGATCCGCTTCATATGAGGGCACATGTTGCAGGGACGCACGTACTCGGTGTGCGGGGTCTCCAGCGCCACATTGTCGGCCATGGAGCATTCCGTGATCATCATGACCCGGTCAGGCTGGTGCGTAGTGACCCAGTTGATCATGCCGTGGGTCGATCCGACATAGTCGGCTTCTGCGAGCACGTCTGGCGGGCACTCCGGATGGGCGATGACCTGGATGTCCCCGTGATCCTTGCGGTATTCGGCGATCTCGGCACCAGTGAACCGCTCGTGGACCATGCAAGCCCCCGCCCAGAGAATCACGTCCACATCGGTCTGGGAGGCAACCCAGCGCCCCAGGTATTGATCGGGGGTGAAGATGACCCGGTCCACCCCGAGCGACTCGACCACGGCCACCGCATTGCCCGAAGTGCAGGTGATGTCGGACTCCGCCTTCACGTCGGCCGAGGTGTTGACATAGGAGACGACCGGCACCCCGGGGTGCTGCTCTCTGAGCCTGCGAACGTCGGCCCCCGTGATCCCGTCGGCCAGGGAGCAGCCCGCCTGGACATCGGGGATGAGGACGGTCTTCTCCGGGTTGATCAGCTTGGCGGTCTCTGCCATGAAGTGGACTCCGGCGAGGACGATCACCTCGGCCTCGGTCTCCAGCGCCATCTGGGCCAGGGCGAGTGAGTCACCCCGGATGTCCGCCGCGAGGTGGTAGATGTCCGGAGTCATGTAGTTGTGGGCGGCAACGATGGCGTTCCGCTCGAGTTTGAGCCGGTTGATGTCGTCGATCACCGGTTGGAGCGCGACGATCTCCTCCTCGGGGAGGACATCGACGGCTCGTGTGATCTGAATGGTGCTCATGGCTCCCCGGGGCGACTCGGTCAAGTGTAGGGGGACAGGGACCTCACTCTCCGGGGACCAGCACCGGAGATTCTCACATGTGGGCGATGATGGCGTCCCCGAATTCGGACGTGCTCACCTCGGTGGCGTCGTCGGTGAGACGGGCGAAGTCGTAAGTCACCGTCCTCGCCTTGATCGCGCCCTCGAGACCTCTGATGATCAGGTCGGCGGCCTCGGTCCAGCCCATGTATCGGAACATCATCTCCCCGGACAGGATCACCGAGCCGGGGTTCACCTTGTTCTGACCCGCGTACTTCGGGGCGGTCCCGTGGGTGGCCTCGAACACCGCCACGCCCGTGTCGTAATTGATGTTGCCCCCGGGAGCGATCCCGATCCCTCCCACCTGGGCCGCGAGCGCATCCGAGATGTAGTCGCCGTTCAGATTCGTGGTGGCGAGCACGTCGTAGTTGGCCGGCCGGGTGAGAACCTGTTGCAGCATGGCGTCGGCGATGACGTCTTGAACCAGGATCTTGCCACCAGGATCACCGCCGCAGTCCTCCCATGAGACAGCCACATCGGAGAACTCCTCTTTGACCAGCTCGTACCCCCAGCTCCTGAACGCCCCTTCGGTGAACTTCATGATGTTCCCCTTGTGGACCAGGGTCACCGATTTGCGGCCGCCGGCCACGGCATACCTGATGGCGGCGCGTATCAGTCTCTTCGACCCGGTGATCGAGACCGGTTTCAACCCGACCCCGGAGTCGGGCCGCACCTCCCACCCGTACTGCTCCTTGACGAATTCGATCAGCCTGGCTGCATCTGCGCTGTTGGCCTCCAGCTCGAGACCGGCGTACACGTCCTCTGTGTTCTCGCGGAAGATCACCATGTCGACCTGCCCGGGGTCCTTGACCGGGGAAGGGACGCCCTCGAACCAGCGGACGGGGCGAACACACGCATAGAGGTCCATCAACTGCCTGAGAGCGACGTTGAGTGATCGGATGCCACCACCTACCGGGGTGGTCAGCGGCCCCTTTATCCCCACCAGGTGGTCGCGGAATGCGGCAACGGTCTCATCGGGAAGCCAGGAGCCGGATTCGTTGTGCGCCTTCTCGCCCGCCAGGACCTCCTTCCATGCCACCACGCGCCGGCCCCCGTGCGCCTTCTCGACAGCGGCGTCGAAGACCCGAACCGAGGCCGCCCAGATGTCCGGACCGATGCCATCTCCCTCGATGAAGGGGAGGATCGGGTCGTCGGGCACGACGAGGCCGTCTCGGCCCATCGTGATGGATGTCGCCATATCGAATTCTCCTGGAATAGAACGTCGGAACCAGGCACACTAGCCGTGTCCCCCTACCCCTCTCCGGCGGCCAGAACGCGAGCAACGGCGAGCGGCCCTTTATTTCCATGCATTCCGAATCGCTCGTCCTATGGTCCGGAGTCCCCGGAGCAGCGGAGAGACTTGGAAAAGGCCCTGAGCCCCACCCGGGGCGAGCGAATGATGCGTCTGTTCCACGACCACGCCGCTCGGGCGCGTGAAATCGGGATCGCGCGGCAGATCATCGAAGACGATCACCTGGTTGGGGACTCGATCATCCTCGACGGCAGGCGTCTGGCCAATTTCGGGCTTTGCTCCTATCTCGCGCTCGGAGACGACGAGCGACTCAAAGAGGGCGCCCGTCGTGCGATCGACAGGTACGGGACCTCGTACTCCTCTTCGGTCGCCTACACCGCCCTTCCCCTATACGCCGATCTGCGGGAGCGGCTCGAAGAGATGTTCTCGGCCAATGTGGTGCTCGCCCCGACAACCACCCTTGCCCACCTCTCCGCCCTCCCGGTGCTGGTCCGGCCGGGGGACGAGGTCCTGGTGGACACCGTGGCGCATGCCTCGGTGCAGACCGCCACCCAGGTGCTGCAGGCGAACGGGATCTCGGTCCGATCGGTTCCCCACAACAACGTCGCCGCGATCGCGGCGATCCTCGACGGTCTCGAGGGACCCGGGCGAGTCTGGTTGCTCATCGATGGTGTCTATTCGATGCACGGGGATCTGGCCCCGGCCGAGAACCTGTTCGACCTTCTCGAGACACATGCCGAATTGCACATCTACTGCGACGACGCCCACGGCTTTGGCTGGGACGGTGAGCATGGCCGCGGCGCCTTTCTCGCCCGAGCCGGCTGGCACGACCGCCTGGTCTTGGTCGCCGGGCTGTCGAAGTCCTTTGGGGCAACCGGTGGTGTGGTGGTCATGCGAGATGCGATGTTGGCCGACCTGGTCGAGCTGGTCGGCCCCCCGCTGACCTTTGGCGGGCCCATCCCGCCGGCAGCCCTGGGAGCCGGAGTTGCCTCGGCTGATATCCATCTCTCCGACGAGTTGGCACATCGGCAATCCGATTTCAAGCAGCGGATCGACCTGGTGAACCGGCTCGCCATCCAGATGGGCATCCCCCTCGCGGAGTTCGACCCGACGCCGATCTGGTATCTGGACCTGGGTGATTACGACTCGATGACCAAGGTCTTCCTCGGGATGAGAGATGACGGCTTCTACGTCAATGGCTCTGCCTTTCCCGTTGTGCCCCACGGTCATGCTGGGCTCCGGTTCACCATCACCCTGTACAACTCAGCTCGACAGATCGAGGACATGCTCACCTCCTTGAGGGAGCGGAGTCTCGAAGAGATCGGAGAGACCGAGACAATCATCGATCTCACCGCCGAGATCCCGGTCGTAGACATACAGTCGCCGACCTGACCGGGCAGCTAAATCGGCAACGACTTCGTGCCGAAAATACTGGATGGTCCCCCGTGATCTGTCGCTGTTCTCTGTTCGGCGCTGGGTTGTCGCCGGACCGCTACTGATGGTTCTACTGGTGCTGGCGGCCATTGCCTCCGTGTGGCAGGACAAGGGTGAGACCCTGGGGGCGGTGGGGATGGTGGTCGGGCAGGTGACGGCCGGCATCTTGACCGTGAGACGTTCCAGAGACCTGGATCGACGGGAGCGGATCGCCTGGCGGTTCCTGGCAGCAGGGATGTTCCTGGTCGCCGCGGGAGTAGTGGTGGTGGGCGTCCTCACCGAGCTGGGCTTCACCGTCCCGGCGTTTGGCCCCACCGACATCTTCTTCCTCGCCGGATACGGGATGATGCTGATCTTCCTCTATCGGCTGGCACGGAGCGACCGCCAGGGCCGCGACTGGGTGCTCACGATCCTGGATGCCCTCGTCGGAGCGATCGCTCTGGCAACACTCGTCTGGACCGCCTTCTACCACGAGCTCGTCAACAGCTTCGCCGGGGCCACCACCTGGGAGTCCGTGATAGCCAGCACCTACCCGGTGCTCGATGTCGCGGTCGTCATCGCCTTGATGATCCTGGTGATCCGCCGCAGCCACTTCCACTGGGACCCGCGATTGCTCTTCTTCGCGCTGGGGATCACGATCCAGGTCGTGGCCGACCTGACTTTCCTTCAAGGCGGGGTGGGCAAGGACTTCGCCGAGACCCAGCCCCTCTACGGCCTCTTCCTCCTGGCGACGATGTTCTACCTGGTCACCGCCGCGATCGTCGACCGTACCCCGACGAGGAGGGAGTTCCCGGAGCGGGACGCCCCGCTCCTCGCATTGGTCCTGCCGTACCTGCTGGTTGTGGTCCTCCTCGCCACCCATGTGGTGCGCTATCACTCGACCAGCCCGAACAACGACGGTGTCCTCGTACTCGATGCCCTGATCATGATCGGCGGGGTCGTCTTCCTCCGGCAGATGCTGATGATTCACCGCAACCGGACCCGTGTCGAGAACCAGCGTTCGGAGCTGGTCGCCTCGGTCAGTCACGAGCTACGAACCCCGCTGACGGCCATGGTCGGCTATCTCACCCTCCTCGATCAGAACAGCGATGAGTTCCCGGAGGAGGCCCGGCGCGAGATGCTCTCGGAGGCGACCGGTCAGGCTCGGCACATGGCTCGCCTCGTCTCCGACCTGGTGATGCTGGCGCGTGGCAATCATCGCCACGTGCCTCTCGAGATCACCGAGGAGACAGTGTCCTCGATCATCACCGGGGCCCTGCGCGGCCTGGACACCGATAACGCTCGCATCGAGGAGATCTTTGAGGTCGATGCCCATGTCAGGGTCGATGTCGATCGCCTGAGACAGGCCGTGGCCAACTTGTTGAGCAATGCCGTCAGATACGGGGGCCACCGGATAGTCATCGTCGAGCGGGTGAACGGGAACGATCTCGTCCTCGAGATCCACGACGACGGCCCGGGCGTGCCCACCCGGTACGAGACGGCAATCTGGGAGCGATTCGAGCGGGGCGCCCACCGGCTGAATGCGGTGACCCCGGGTCTGGGGATCGGGCTCGCCATCGTGCAGGCGATAGCCGAGGCACATGGTGGGGAGGCGGCGTACCGCCGCTCAGAACGGCTCGGAGGGGCATGCTTCTCCCTCCTGATTCCAGGCTGTGTCTCCCGCAGGGAAACGGCCACGGTCAAGCGCTGACTCGGCCGGTTTCCTCGCCGAAAGCGAGGCGACGTATTGGGACGTGGCCCGGACAGGGCACGCACCCTCCGACAATGCAAGATCTCAGTAGGTGAGACCCGCCCGGGCTCTCAGCGGCGTCGGGCTTGGGCTGCATCGAGCGTGTTGACCAGGAGCATGGCCCTGGTCATCGGCCCAACCCCGCCCGGCACCGGCGTGATCGACCCCGCCACCGGTTCGACACTGTCGAAGTCGACGTCGCCGGTGAGACCGCGCTCCGTTCGGGAGATTCCAACATCGATCACCGCGGCTCCCGGCTTGACGAAATCCGCCGTCACCAACCCGGGTACCCCCACCGCCGCTACCAGGATGTCCGCTCTGCGGGCCACGCCGGCCAGGTCAGCGGTCCGCGAATGAGCCAGGGTCACCGTGGCGTCCACCCCCTTGCTGGAGAGCATCAGCGCCAATGGCCGGCCGACAAGGAACGACCGTCCGATCACCGCAGCAGTCTTCCCCGCGATGGCGATCCCATAGTCATTCAAGATCCGCATGACCCCGCTCGGCGTGCACGGTCGCAGACCTGGTCGGTCCAGCACCAGGAGGCCGAGGTTGTGGGGATGGAGCCCGTCGACATCCTTGGCCGGGTCGATCCTCGCGACTACGCGCTGCGCATCCAGACCTGAGGGCAGCGGCAACTGGACCAGGATCCCGTCGACCCCGTCGTCTTCGCTCAGCGCTGCGATCAGAGTCTCGATCTCGGCTTGGGTCACCGAGCCGGGAAGCTCGTGATGGATCGAGAGAATGCCAACCTCGGCGGCATCTGCCCGCTTTCCCCGGACGTAGGTGTGCGAGGCGGGATCGTCCCCCACCAGCACAGTGGCCAAAGCGGGCTGGTAGCCGAGGGTGGCGACTGCAGCTGCCACTTCGGTCTTCACCTGCCCGGCGAGTGCCTTCCCATCGAGAATGACCGCGCCCATCAGTGCCTGAAGTGTCTTCTGCCGGTGAAGACCAGGGCGATCCCATGTTCGTTGGCGGCCTCGACCAACTCACGATCGTTGCGTGAGCCTCCCGGCTCGGCAATGGCCGTGACACCGGAGCCGGCCAGGACGTCCAAGCCGTCACGGAACGGGAAGAAAGCATCCGAGGCCGCCACTCCGCCTTCGGCCCTACTCCCGGCGCGGGCCACAGCCCGCTGCGCGGCACCCACTCGCGACTGATCGCCTGCCCCGACTCCCACCGCGGCTCCGTCATTGACGACGACCACGGCGTTCGACTTGGTGACCATCGCCACTTTCCAGGCGAAGGCGAGGTCGTTGGCCTCTCGCTCGGTTGGCCGACGTTCGGAGACGACCTCCCATCCCTCACCATCCGCGCTGTCGCGGCCCTGCGCGAGCAGGCCGGCTTCGACCCGCCGAAGATCGAGGTCATCCTCCCCGGGCGGGGGCGCCACCAGCACCCGCAGGTTCTCCTTCGTTCCGAGAACCGCGAGGGCCTCGTCGCTGATCCCGGCGCATACCACGACCTCGACGAACTTACCGACGATCGACTCTGCCGTCGGGAGATCCAGCACGCCATTGACAGCGACGACCCCGCCGAATGCCGAGACCGGGTCACAGTCCCAGGCCCGTTCGAACGCTTGGGAGACCGAGTCCCCGTAGGCCGCGCCACAGGCATTGGTGTGCTTGATGATCGCCACGCAGCCTGGATGCTGGTTGGTCAATCTCCAGGCTGCTTCCGCATCGACGTAGTTGTTGAACGACATCTCCTTGCCCTGATGCTGGACCGCGCGCAGCCACCACGGTGACGCTCCGTCCTCGACGTATATCGAGGCGGCCTGATGCGGGTTTTCCCCGTAACGCAGCTCAGACACCATGCGCAGGGGAATGACCCGGTCGTCCCCGATCCAGCCCACGATCGCCGCGTCGTAGGCGGCCGTGTGAAAGAAGGCCTCGGCCGCCAGGGAGCGGCGCAACCCGTCGTCGAGGCCCCCCTCTTCTATTGCCCGGGCCACGAGGTCGTATTGCCCGGCAGAGGTGACGACACCCACGAATGCATGGTTCTTGGCCGCGGCCCGGATCATCGCCGGGCCGCCTATGTCGATCTTCTCGATGATCTCGGCCTCGGTCGCATCAACCGCGGCCACGGTCTCGCGGAAGGGGTAGAGGCTGACGACCACCAACTGGAACGGCTCGATGCCGTGTTCGGCCAGCGCGGCAAGGTCTTCCGGGTTGTCGGGTCGAGCGAGGATCGCGCCGTGGATCTTCGGATGAAGGGTCTTCACCCGCCCGCCGAGGATCTCGGGCGCCCCCGTCACCTCGGTGACGGTGCTCACCGTTATCCCGGCAACCGTCAGGGCAACGGCGGTGCCTCCTGATGAGACGATCTCGACTCCGGCACTCTCCAGCCGCTTGGCGAACGGGACCAGGCCGTTCTTGTCATAGACGCTTATGAGCGCGCGCTCGACGACAACCCGGCTCATGTCCACCTCACAATTCTCCCGTCGACCTCGATGTCGCCGCGGGCTAGCGCTTGCACGACCAGCGGATACAGGTGGTGCTCCTCGACCCGGATACGGGCGTGAAGACTCTCGGGATCGTCGTCGGCGAGGACCCGCACGGCCCGTTGGGCGATGATCGGGCCATGATCGACCTCCTCGTCCACGAAGTGGACGGTAACGCCGGTCACTTTCACGCCATGTTCCAATGCCTGCGCAACAGCATTGGCCCCGGGGAAAGCAGGCAGGAGCGAAGGGTGGATGTTCACGATCCGATTCCGATAGCCCCGGATCATCTCAGGCCCGAGAATCCGCATGAACCCGGCGAGAACGACGGCATCGATCTCGAATCGCTCGACCTCCCCACGGATCGCGCCCGAGAACTCGGCCCGCGAGCCGGAGGCTCTCCAGGGAACCACCGAGGTCGTGATCCCGGCGCGCTCGGCACGACGAAGGGCCTCGGACTCTGGACGGTCAGACACGACGATGATGATCTCCGCCCCCAGGTCGGGTGTGTCGATGAGAGCCTGCAAATTGGTTCCCGAGCCGGAGGCGAGGACTGCGATTCTGATCATTACCTCCATGGCGAGCCGCCCGATCGCGGGGGCAGTGTAGGTGCGGTGTAGAGCGTCCCGACGTGGCCGGTCACCTCGCCTAGCGCCACCCATCGGCTTGAATTCCCTCTCGATGGCGATGATCGAGAACGTGTCGGCTCTGGATTGGGAGCGCTGGATCGAGGAGACCTCGGGCCGAATCCTCGACATCCGCGAGCCCTTCGAGTGGGAACACGGGACACTCCCCGGTGCAACTCTCATCTCCATGGGTGAGATCCCCCAGCGCATGGAGGAGCTGCCGGAGGACCAGGCGCTGCTCGTCGTATGCAGGTCCGGAGGGCGCAGCCAGCAGGTGGCCATGTACCTCTCGATGAACGGGTACGAAAGAGTGGCCAACATGGCGGGTGGGATGAAGGCCTTGGGTCTTCAGGACTGAGCGAACGGCCCTGGACACCGGATCTGCCGGCTCTCTGCGACAATGGCGAACATGGAAGAGGACCGAAAGCTCCCCGGATGGGTGCTCCCCTCCGTCGGGGCCCTCGCAGTCATCTTGCTGGTGGCGATCGGGTTGACCAAAGGCCCGGCCGATCTCGATCCGGAGACACCCGAAGGCACGGTCCAGCTCTACATCCAGGCACTCGTGGAGGGGGACTTCGAGACCGCGGCCTCCTACTGGGCGACGGAGGCCTGCCTACCCGACTCGATCACTCCCACCGGCGGAGCTCCCGATGTGTCTGCCTCCTTGGTGAGTGTCGATGGCAACGACATCCAGGCCGAGGTGGTGGTCCATCTCACCGAGAGCACCGTCGACCCCATGGGCGGCCTGCTCGAATACGAGGAGTGGTTCTCGCTCGTGTACCAGGACGGAAGCTGGAAGATACGGCAGCCTTCATGGCCCTACTACGACCAGACCTGTGAGGAGCGGGCATGATCGCAGTGATCCCGGTCATATTGTTCCTGGTGGTGGTGGGTGGCCTGATCGCCCTGGGAATTCGATTGTGGCGAGGTCGTAGCGAGCACAAGGTCGAGGGTGGGCTCGACCTCATCCCCTATCTCCTCCTTGCCCTCGCGGTGGGCGTGGCGGGGTTCTCACTCGCCCAGCTCGCACGGGCCAGCCTCACCCAGGGCATAGCGGGCCGCCCTACCAGCGAGATCGCGGCGGCCCTGGCCGGGCTCGTGGTTGCGGCGCCGATCGCCGTCCTCCTCTGGCGGCGTCAGGCGAGCCGGAGAAAGCTGTTTCCGCACACGCCGGGGTGGCCGGTCTATCTCGGAGTTGTCGAGGTCGTGTTCCTCACGGCCTTCCTGGTCGCAGTCGGCCAGTTGGCCGACGCGCTCGCCAGTTCGGTGGGCACCGACTGGCCAGATCTGATCGTTTACGGAGGGATCGTTGCCTTTCACTGGTGGGCGGAGCGGCGTGAACCGCCGCCAGGTGACCCCGGAGAGATACCCAGACTGGTCGGCTCCGGTGTCTCCCTGATCGCACTCGCGGTGGGCACCATCGGAACCCTCACCTGGCTGCTCTCGGAGCTCTACGACAGCCTGGGTGGAATCATCGACGTGCCCGAGCCCGCAGTGACCGTGGCCCTGCTGGTGGCAGCGGCGCCGATCTGGGCGTGGCGGTGGCTGCCCGCCTGGCATGACGAGTCGAGCACG
>JBFYOJ010000173.1:0-8523 GCA_041303885.1 Acidimicrobiia bacterium
CGCCGCACATGCCCGTGCCATCCACCATGATCGGGTTGAGACTCACCATCGTCGGAATCCCATCAGGGCGAGTCAGATCTGCCACCGCCCGCATCATCGGGATCGGGCCGATGGCCACCACCCGGTCGATCGGCTCCCTTTCCATGATCTCGCGCAGGGCGTCTGTGACCAGACCAGCACGGCCGTTGGAGCCGTCGTCGGTCGTCACCACCAACTCATCGGCGAACTCGGTGATCTGGTCTGCCAGGATGACCTGATCTGCGGTGCGTCCTCCGATGATGACGATCACGCGGTTCCCGGCATCCGCCAGGGCCCGAGCTGTCGGGTAGGCGATGGCAGTGCCGACACCCCCACCCACAACGACGACCGTGCCGTACTCGGCGATCTCGGAGGAAAGGCCGAGCGGCCCGGCCACGTCGTGCAAGGCATCGCCGGCCTCGAGTTGGTTGAGGAGCTTGGTCGTCTTCCCAACCCCCTGGACGATCAGGGTGATCGAGCCGGCCTCGTGATCGACGCCGGCAACTGTGAGGGGTATCCGTTCCCCCACCTCGTCGACCCGGATGATGACGAAAAGGCCGGGCGACCAGTATTCGGCGACCCGGGGCGCGTGGACTTCGAACTGCTTGACGCCCGGGGCGATGAAATGGGCCGCCAACACAGCGAACATGAACCAATAGTCGACCACCAACACCGAACCGCGTAGGGGCATAGGTCATCGGGCCGGAGCCAAAGGTCCATTGCCAGGCAGGAAGCGGCTCTTCGGCCCTCTATTCGGTCGGGATGGGATCCTGGAGCACCGG
Organism: Acidimicrobiia bacterium; assembly: GCA_041303885.1. Lineage (GTDB taxonomy): Bacteria > Actinomycetota > Acidimicrobiia > Spongiisociales > ZC4RG35 > JARDZU01. The sequence continues at coordinate 801 of JBFYOJ010000173.1, forward strand.
TTCTGGCTCGAGGCGGCCGGGCTCGGGTGCCGCCGTGGGCATCGCCGAGTTCGAAGACGACAAGGTGCAGAGCATCACCCAGTACTGGGCCGCAAGCTGGAGGCACCAGGTGGCGAGCGGGGTGGGTGGAACGCCACGAGACCGATTGACACCCGACGTCAGGTCATAGCCACCCGGGAGGTCGTCGCTGGTCTCGGGAACGCGAACGGCGCCTGCAACGTCTCATAGCTGACTCGTCACCTGTATAACCACCACTGGATCGTCCTCCTCATGCCTCCACTCGTCCTCGTTCATCGCCGCGCGTTCCCGCGGCTCGCTTCATGGGTCGAGGTGCCGCTCTGATGCGCATCCTCGTGGTCGAAGACGAGGTCGATCTCGCATCGGCCATTGCAGACAGCCTCCGCCGCGAGGGTTATGCCATCGATGTCGCACCCAGCGCCGGTTCGGCCATGGATATGGCCGCGGTCAACTCCTACGACCTGGTCTGCCTCGACTTGAATCTCCCCGACGGAGACGGGCTGGACGTGTGCCGGGAGGTGGCGGGCGGGCCGCGCCACACTCTGGATCCGGGGCCGCCTCCGAAGATCATCATGGTCACTGCGCGCGGTGGGGTCGACGACCGGATCCGGGGCCTCGACGAAGGCGCCGACGACTACCTGGTCAAACCGTTTACCTTGGGCGAGTTGGGTGCCCGGGTTCGCGCCGTGCTCCGTCGGGACAGTGCCATCGGTAGCTCGGTGCTGTCATACGGGGGAATCGAGATGGACACCGCTCGTCACAAGGTGGCCCATCACGGCATTCCGGTGGCGCTCACCGTCAAGGAGTTCTCACTGCTCCGCTGGTTTCTGCTTCATCCCGGGGAGGTGCACAGTGCCGAGCGTCTGCTCGAGCACGTCTGGGACGAGCATGCCGACCCGTTCACCAACACGGTGAGGATGACCCTGTCCAACCTGCGTCGCAAGCTGGCGGCTTCCGGGGGGGAACACCTCATCGTCACCCTCCCCGGGCGGGGCTACATGCTCCAGGATCGGGCATGAGCGATCCCGGCCCGACTTTTTCCCGACCGCCGTTGAATCGGGCCCGACTGGCGTTGCTCCTGGCATCGCCCGCGCTCTTGGTCGTGCTCGTCTCCTTTGCTGCAACCCTGGTCACTCTTGCCAACCTCGGCGAAGGGAGTGCCGAGGCCGGGCTGGCCCGCCTCGGAGAAGATCTGGCGCTCGTCATCGTCACGGACGGGGCGGTCACCGCGACCGGCTTACGGGAGCTGGTCGTCAACTGGGGCCTGGTTGCACCGATGATTGCCCTGCTCGTCGCCGCCGTCGCGGCGTGGCTCATTGCCGGCCGGGTGGCCCGAGACATGCAACAAGCTCGGACCGAGGTCGAATCGGCGGCCCATGAGCGCCGGAGCCGGCTGGAAGAAGTGGTCCACGAGTTACGCACCCCGCTTGCCGTCATGGGCACCAACCTGGAACTGGCTGCGCTCGACGCCGGTGGCGATCCGGGACCTGGCCGGTATGTCGAGGCTGCCCGTAGAGCCGTCGATCGCATGGCCCGGACGGTCGACGACCTTGCCGGGCATGGTCGTCTGGCTGTCGAGGAGCAGTGCGGGCCTGTCGACCTGTCGTCGCTTGCCGAGGCGGCAGTTGCCGAGCATGTCGGCCCGGGGAGCTCGCGAGGAGTCCATGTTCGGCTCACCGGGAAGAGTGCGACCACCGTGCCCTCCGCCGACCCGGCGGCGGTGAGGGCGGCCATCGGGAACTTCCTCAGCAATGCGGTGCGGTTGGCGCCACGGGGATCGGCAGTCACCGTCGACTGGGGCGAGTCGGGTGATTGGGCGTGGATCTCAGTTACCGATGAAGGGCCGGGACTTCCGCCTCACCTCCATGCTCGTGTGTTCGAACGAGGATGGCAGGGCCCGCATGACCGCATGCGGGGCGCCGCAGACGCTGGCGACGGGCTGGGGCTCACCATCGCCCGCCAGCTCACCGAGGCCCAAGGCGGTGTGGTCACCCTCGAGTCCGACGAGGGGGGAGGTGCCACTCTGGCGGTCTGGCTCCCACTCGACCAAGGGGCGTCGTATGACACCGTCATTGCCCCGGACCGTGTTCACCCGGTGATCCATCCCTGGCGCAAAGATCTCCAGTCGGCTTGACGCGCCCTTTAAACCGCTCTCCATATGTTGAGGGTCTACCCAATCGGAGGATCCCTTGACCCAACTCGATCCAGGCCCGCCCAAGACCCGTAATCGCCGTCGTTCGTGGCGCGATCTGCCGGTCTCGCCGCCGGTGGCCGATCTCATCCCCCCCGGGAGCAGTGACCCTGTTCGCACGACAGTTGAACCCATTCCCCAACAGCCACAGGAGCAAGTCGCTGCCTTCGAGACACCAAGACGGAGACGCGGACTGGCCTACGGATCGGCTGCCGCGGCGATGATCCTGTTTGCCGGCGGTGTCTGGCTGTGGCAGCAGGACAGCCCGACGACCACGCCGACGGTTGCCGCGACGGAGGCGGAAGCTGGCAGCCCGACTGCGGTTGCAGCGGCCCTTGGACCGGCTGTGGTCCACATCGAGATCCTGGGCGGGTTGGAGGCCGGTGGCGGCGTCGGTTCGGGGGTCATCTACGACACCACGGGATTGGTGCTCACCGCCCATCATGTGGTTTCTCTCTCCGACGAGGTGACGGTGCGGACCGCCGATGAACGCGAGTTCAACGGGCGGGTCGTGGCAAGAGCCCCCGAGCGTGACCTTGCCATCGTCGCGCTCGACGGCGCAGAGGGCATGGTTGCGGCCACGATCGCCGAGCCGGGAACCGTGGAAGTCGGCGAGCCGGCGATCGCCCTCGGGAGCCCATTCGGATTCCAGCAATCGGTGACGGCGGGCATCATCTCGGGTCTCGACCGCGAGTTGGAAACGCCGATGGGCACCCTCACCGGGCTCATCCAGACCGACGCCCCGATCAACCCGGGTAATTCGGGCGGGCCCCTGGCCGATGCCGAGGCCAAGGTGATCGGGATCAATACTGCGATCGCCTCGATGTCGGGCGGGAATGACGGCGTCGGATTCGCGGTGCCGGTTGAAGACTTCGCCGGGCTGATGGAGGAGGTCAAGGCAAATGGCGGGTCCCAAGCCCCGACGGTGCCTGCTCCCGAGGATGCACTCGGAGTCGACCAGCTCGTGCCCGGCCTCGAAGATCTCCTTCCCGGACTCGAGGACCTGTTCGGTCCTGAGGGAGCGCAGGGTCTGGAGGACCTTCCCGGCCTTGACGAGATGCTCGAGGAGATGTTCGGCCCCGGAGCAATCCCGCCGGAGCTGCAACAGTTGTTCGAGGAGCTCCTGGGTGTGCCCAGTCCGGGCGCCGAGGAGGGCGACGGCGCATGATGACCGGCACCATCCCACCCACTGGCGAAGAGCATCAGCGCGTGGTGCTCGGGATGCGACTTCATGAGGTGAAGTCCGAGCTGCAGAGGGTCATCGTCGGGCAGGAGCGGGTCCTCGAACGCGTCCTTGTCGCGTTGCTGGCCGGCGGTCATTGCCTGCTCGAGGGGGTGCCCGGCCTGGGCAAGACCCTTACGGTGTCGACCCTGGCCAGAACTCTCGGTGGCAGTTTCACCCGTATCCAGTTCACCCCGGATCTGTTGCCGTCCGACATCGTCGGCACCCGTATCTATCGGCCGTCTACGGAGCGCTTCGATGTGGAACTGGGGCCTGTGTTCGCCAACTTCGTGCTGGCCGACGAGATCAACCGGGCCCCGGCCAAGGTGCAGTCGGCGCTGCTGGAGGTCATGGCCGAGCGTCAGATCTCGATCGGCGGCACCACATACCCCCTGCCCAAGCCATTCCTGGTGCTTGCCACCCAGAACCCGATCGAGTCGGAAGGCGTGTATCCCCTGCCCGAGGCACAGCGGGACCGCTTCCTTATGAGGATTCCGGTGGATTACCCGACGCCGCATGAAGAGCACGAGATCGTCGACCGCGCCAGCCGTCAGGCGCCCTCTCCGACTGCTCTGTTGTCCACGGATGACGTGGCAAGCCTCCAGGCTGCGGCGGGAGCGGTCTACGTCGAACGGTCCGTGCAGGACTACGCCGTGCGGCTGGTCCTAGCCACCCGCCATCCCGCCGAGCATGGCGTGGACATAGACGGGCTGCTCGCGTATGGAGCCAGCCCACGGGCGAGCATCGGTCTGATCGGGGCGGGCAGGGCCCTTGCCTTGTTGCGGGGGCGCGACCATGTCCTCCCTCAGGACGTCTACGACATCGCTTACGACGTGCTCAACCACCGGCTCGTCCTGTCATTCGATGCCGTGGCCGACGGTGTGACGGTGGACGATGTGCTTGTCGAGGTGCTCACCACCGTGGTCGCACCCCGCTTGTCGTCTGCGCAGCTCGTCGAGCACCGATCCTCGCTGGCGGTCTGAGGATGTTCAGAAGACCTGCCTCGCCTGAGGGCGTGGAGGGAATCCCTCGCGTTTCCCGGCTGACCTCGCCCTCGCGGGTGCCGATCGACCGGTTGCGCCTCACGGTCCTGAGACGCCTCGACGGATTGCTGTCCGGTGACTACGGCGGGCTGTTCCCCGGGCACGGCACTGAACGTGGCGAGGCCCGGCCCTACGTCCCCGGTGATGACCCCCGTCACATCGACTGGGCCGTGACGGCTCGCACCCACGACCCCCACGTGCGTGACACCATCGCCGATCACGAGCTCGATGTCTGGCTGGTGTTGGACACTTCGTCGAGTCTCGGTTTCGGGACAGGGCGTGCCACCAAACACGAGGTGGCGTGGTCCGCTGCCGGGGCGTTCGCTCTACTCGCCTCTGCTGCAGGAAACCGGGTGGGTGCGGTGCGTTCGACGCCACACCGCGCCGGTGCGCGCCCTCGGCTGCTTCCGGCACGCAGTGGCTCTGCACATGCCGGGGCGGTGTTGGCTGCTCTCAGCCGGGCGCTGGTGGATGGAGAGCCCGGCGACCTGAGCGGAGCCATCGACCTGGTCGGACGGATGGCCCGCCGTCGGGGCATGGCGGTCGTGGTCTCCGATTTCCACGGCCCGGCCGCTTGGGAGAGGTCTTTGCGGGCCTTGTCGCTCCGTCATGAGGTCATTGCAGTCGAGGTCGTCGACCCACGGGAGATCGACCTGCCCGATGTCGGCTTGATCGCTGTGGTGGACCCTGAGACCGGTCGACGTCGTCTCGTAGACACATCGGACGCCGCCGTACGCCGCGATTACGGCGATTTGGCCGGCCGTCGTCGGGCGGACGTGGCAGGCCGGTTGAACGGAAGCGGTGCCGATCATCTCGTCTTGTGGACTGATCGAGACTGGGTGCTCGACTTCGCCCGATTCGTGTCCGGGCGCAAGGCGAGGCTGATGGCGGCAGGGAGAGCGCGACGATGAGCGATTTCGGATTCCTGGCCCCCTGGCGCTTGATCCTGCTGGCCCTCCCGATCGCATTGGCTCTTGGGTATCTCTTGCTTCAGGCACGACGGCGGAGGTACGCGTTGCGGTTCACGACGATCGACCTGCTCGATCAGGTCGCTCCGGATCGCCCGGGATGGCGTCGCCACCTCCCAGCCATGGGTCTGGTCGCAGCCGTTGTGGTGGCCACGCTCGCCTTCGCCCGTCCGGTGGTGGCTGGGGAGACACTCGAATCGGTGCAGATGGTGGTGCTCGCCATCGACACCTCGCTCTCGATGCAGGCCGACGATGTGGCCCCCTCTCGAGTCGAGGCGGCGCGCGAGGCGGCCGGAGTCTTTCTCGACTCGGTGCCGGAGGGTGTCGCCGTGGGAGTGCTCGGCTTTGACGGTGTGGCCCGGCAGCTGATCGCACCGACCACCCGGCTCGAGTCGGTGCGCCGGGTCATCGACAGCGCAATCGACCAGGGCGAGTTGGGTGAGGGGACGGCGATCGGAGAAGCGGTGTTTCTCGGGATCGACGCAATCGAATCGTCGAGTCTCCCGAGAGAAGAGGATGCCCGGGCTCAGGATGAGGCCGTGGGGACGATCGTGGTTCTCTCCGACGGTGAGACCACGATGGGCAGGTCGAATGATGACGCCGCCGCGGCGGCCAGGGCCGCCGGGATTCCGGTGCACACGATCGCCTTCGGGACGGATCGGGGGACCATCGTCGACCCGTACGGCGAGGTAGTGCCGGTTCCGGTCAACGTGGCCGCGCTCGAGGACCTCGCCCGCAAGGCCGACGGGAAGTCACTTACCGCGGCGACCGCCGAGGAGTTGGCGCAGGTATACGAGGACCTGGGGAAATCGGTCCAAGTGGAGGTCGAGCAAGTCGAGGTGGGGGACTGGTTCGCCGGAGCCGCCGTTGCGTTGCTGTGCCTTGCCGGTGTCGGCTCACTGGCCTGGTTCGGCCGCCTGCCCTGAGCCTGAACAGCACCTTGCGAGCCTGCATGACTGGTTGCCAACCCAGTTGGTCCACTCGCGCCACCATTTGTCAGCCACCGGGACGAGATGCAATCGAGCGCCGGTACTTCCTCAGTGGCGAGCAGGGCGATGGTACAAAGCCCACCGCCCTGACCCTCCTCAGTCCTCGGGGTTGCTCGGTTGGAGCGTCCCGGTCTCACGTTCGGGCAACTCCATCAGCGTCGGGTCGAGATCGTACGTCCACGGCAGACCGGACGCTTTCCAGCCGTTTTTCAGCCTCATGCCGTGGAACACGCTGTCCGGATCGTCGACCCGGCTGCCCTCCATCCCGTCGATGACGTTGTAGACGTTGGTAAACCCGGCGGCGGCGAGCATGTTGATCGCAACAGCCGCTCGCCCACCGGAACGGCAAGAGAGGAGGATCGTGTCGTCGGGTGCGAACCGTTCCTTCACGAGCCCGACGAAGTCGGGGTTGAGCTCCCAGGGGAAAGCCTTCTTCTCATCGTCCCAGGCGTAGGCCAGGAAGGCGAATGGGATGTTCACTGCCATTGGGGGATGGCCCGTGAACACCCACTCTTCCGGCGTGCGAACGTCGAGGATCTTCACGCCATCGGGGTCCGCCTGCCACATGTCGTACGCCTCCTTGGCGGTGACATAGAGCTGAAGCTTCGTCTGTCGCGCCTCGGCGACAGGGCGGCCGGCGTGGGTCACGGTCGTCATTGCATGGTCCTCGCTTGCTACCCGAGCCGGGTGCCTTCCACCTCGAGCCCGCCGCCCGAGGGGAGCTTGCTCCAGCTTCTTCTTTGCCATTCCTCTTCCAGCACTTCGGTCGCCGCTTTCTCCAGAAACTCCGGCGCCGCCCACTCGCCGACATCGAAGTCGTTCTCGATGTAGCCGTGGCTGAACATGAAGTCCTTGCCGATCTCGATGCACTGCAGATTCTGAGCACTCAGGCTCGGCACCATGTCGACGTCCTTGATGCCCTTGTAGGTGTCCTCGGCGTCGAGGTAGAACGTCTGGCGGTTGAGGATCGCGCCGGCGGCGTGCTTGTTCTCGTTGGCCCAGCGCCCGACCTTGACCATCGCCTTCATGTAGGCGATCACGAGCTCGGGGTGCTCGTCGGCCATGACGTCGGTGCACGTGATGACGGCCGGCGTGTTGGCGACCTGGATGGTCCAGTCCGGGTACTTGGACAGGTCCTCGATCATCTTCATCTTGCCCGTGGCCTCCTGCAGATGCTGGAAGACCTTGCTCTGGGTGTAGATGGCGTCGACCTTGCCGCCGAGCAGCGCGGTCTCCAGCGGGCGGAAGGCGAGGTCGTGCTTGTGGTCGCGGCGCATCCACAGCTCGGACGG
>JBFYOJ010000174.1:0-5660 GCA_041303885.1 Acidimicrobiia bacterium
TCTGATGTGGGAGCGCTCAGGACACGAGCGGTCAGACAGGACGACGGCAGCTACCGGCTCTTCGGCACCAAGATCTTCATCACATGGGGTGATCAGGATCTGACCGAGAACATCATCCACTTCGTCCTCGCCCGCACCTCAGATGCCCCGCCCGGCACGAGGGGCATCTCCATGTTCCTCGTGCCCAAGTACCTCCTCGACGACAACGGTGCACCAGGGAGTCGCAACGACATCAAGGTGGTGTCCATCGAGCACAAACTCGGGATCCATGCCTCGCCGACCTGTGTCATGTCTTACGGCGACGGCGGCTCGGGGGCGGTGGGCTATCTCGTCGGAGCCGAGCTAGAGGGCATGCGGAACATGTTCACCATGATGAACGCGGCCCGGATCGGGGTCGGCATGGAAGGGGTGGCCATAGGTGAGCGTGCTTATCAGCAGGCTCTCGCCTTTTCCCGTGAGCGGATCCAGGGCAGGCAGATCGGGGCGGATGCCAAGGAGAGTGTCGCCATCATCGAGCACCCCGACGTTCGGAGGGGCCTGCTGACGATGAAGGCCTACGTCGAGGCTATGAGGGCCTTGGTCTACGTGGCGGCCGGCGAGGGCGACCACATGTATCACGCGGAGAGCGAAGACCGCCAAGAACTCGCCTCCGACCGCCTCGCATTGCTCACTCCGATCGTCAAGGCGTGGTGCACCGACGTCGGGGTCGAATTGGCCTCTATCGGTGTCCAGGTCCACGGGGGCATGGGCTACATCGAGGAGACCGGCGCTGCCCAGTACTTGCGTGACTCCCGAATCGCGCCCATCTACGAGGGGACCAACGGGATCCAGGCCATCGACCTTGTCCTGCGCAGGCTCCCCGTCGAGAATGGAGCGATCGTTGCCGGGTTGATCGGTGAGATGACCGAGGTCCTCGATTCGATGACGAGCCACGCCGAGCTGGCCCGCTTCCACCGGGAGTTGTCCGCCGCCATCGAGGGCCTCGCCGGGACTTCCCGTTGGCTCGGGGAGCGGCTCGCCTCGGGTGATATCCAGTCTGCCCTTGCCGGTGCGTCACCTTATCTCCGCCAGTTCGGGACCGTCCTCGGCGGATGGCTGATGGCCAGGTCTGCCGTGGCCGCCCTCGAGGGTGCCGCCGACTTCGATGCCGGTTTTCTCGCCGACAAGGTCAACACCGCCTGCTTCTACGGCGAGCAGCTCCTGCCCATGGCACACGGCCTGTCACCGGCCGTCACCGGGGGCGCCGGTCGGCTCACGGACGCCGCATTCTGATCGCCGCCTGGGAAGGACACCTAGGCTCCCACCGCCTTGGAGCTGCAGGATCGAGTCGTGATCGTCACCGGTGCCGGAAGCGGTATCGGCGCCGCCCTGGCTCGACGCTTCTCCAGAGAGGGACCGCGCTCCCTCGTGGTCGCCGACCTGAACCTCGAAGCGGCCGCTGAGGTGGCAGAGGAGATCGGGGCTTCACCGATGCAAGTGGACGTGGCCGATCCGACGGCTAACGACTGGCTCATCACCGAGACCGAGGATCGGTTCGGGCCGATCGACCTGTTCTGCGCCAACGCCGGGATCGGATTCGCCGGTGACGAGCAGACCCCTCCCGATGCCTGGGACCGGATGTGGAAGGTCAACACGATGTCCCATGTCCATGCCGCCAGACGTCTGATCCCGGGATGGATCGCACGCGGTGAGGGGTACTTCCTTTCGACCGCTTCGGCCGCGGGCCTCCTCACCAATCTCAAAGCCGCCCAGTACTCGGTCACGAAGCACGCCGCCGTTGCGTTCGCCGAGTGGCTCTCCATCACCTACGGGGACCAGGGCATCAAGGTGAGCTGTCTTTGCCCGATGGGCGTGAAGACACCGTTTCTCGACACCGCCACCGAGTTCCACGACCTGCTCGACCCCTACGCAATCGAGCCCGAGCAAGTGGCCGAGGCGGTGGTGACAGGGCTTGCGGCTGAGCGGTTCCTGATCCTGCCCCACCCGGATGTCGAGCGTTTCTTCCAGAACAAGGCCAACGACTACGAACATTGGATCGCCGGAATGAGGAAGCTACAACGAAGCGTTTTCCCAACCTGAGGAACAGGGCAGAATTGCATCATGAGTAAGCGCAGAGTCGTCGTCACCGGTGTGGGTGTCGTTGCCGCCCCCGGCATCGGCATGAACGATCTGTGGAAAGGCCTGCAACAGCCACCGCCCTCCATCGGGGCATACGTGATCGGAGACTGGGACCCGGAGCCGTGGCTGCCCAAGCGCGAGCATCGACGTCTCGACCGCTTCACTCAGTTCGCCCTCGTCGCCACACATGAAGCCCTGGAGCAGTCGGGGGCGCTCCAGGTCGATCCCACCCGAGTCGCGGTCTCGGTTGCCACCGGGATCGGGGGCTTGGAGTCACTCGAGGAGTTGGTTCACGGCTCGGATGTCGACGACCCCCGGGTCTCTCCCTTCCTGATCCCGATGATGATGGCCAACGCCGCCGCCGCCGGGATATCGATCAAGTACGGTTTCAAAGGCCAGGTCTCGACCCAGGCTGTCGCATGTGCCGCCAGCACCCAGGCGATCCTGGACGGTCTCCGCCAGATTCAGTGGGGTTATGCCGATGCGGCGGTGGTCGGCGGGACCGAAGCGGCGGCACGACGCTCGGCGCGCGCTGGGTTTCAGGCGGCGCGTGCCCTTTCCCCGAGTGGCATCGCCCGTCCCTTCGACATCGATCGTGACGGCTTCGTGATGGGGGAGGGTGCCGGGATCCTGATCCTCGAGGCTGCCGATGTCGCCGAGGAGCGGGGCGCGACAGTCCTCGCCGAGCTCAAGGGCGGAGCCTCCACCGGTGATGCCCATCACATAACGGCCCCTCATCCCGACGGCGACGGGGCGGAGCGAGCGATACGGCTGGCGTTGCAGGATGCCGGGCTCGCCCCGGATGACATCACCTACATCAATGCCCACGGCACCGGGACAGATCTCAACGACCGCACCGAAGGGATGGTGATCGACCGGATCTTCGAGATGCAGCCGGCCGTCTCTTCGATCAAGGGGACCACCGGACATGCGCTGGGCGCGTCCGGGTCGATCGAGGCCGTGGTGGTGGTCGAGGGGCTACGGCGATGTGAGTTGCCCCCCAACATCGGACTCACCAATCAGGACCCCGAGATCCCATTGGTCGACATCGTCCGCGAGCCGCGCGAGTGGGAGCCCACGCCTGCCCTGACCAACTCCTTCGGCTTCGGTGGGCACAACACAGTGCTTGCCTTTGTCCCCCCTTCATAGGGGGACGAGACATCGCTGTTCAGCGGCAGCCCCGGCCGACCGGCGTCTGTTCGCCCTGAGGTTTGACCACGTCGGCCTGGTGGATGCTGAGGGTGACCGAAGGGCGAAGTCGACCGGCAATGAAGGATCTGGTGTACCGTGTGAGCAACGGGAGCTCGGTGAGACCGGGCTGAGAGGGGGTCTGTCAGACCCCGACCGATGAACCTGATCCGGGTAATTCCGGCGTAGGGACCCCGCCTCATCGCTCCCGGTGGCAAAAGGAGCTGATGAGATTGCGCAGAATTGCCCCCCTTCTCGTCCTGGCCCTGCTCGCAGCAGCCTGTGCCGAGACCGGTGGTGAACAGCCGGAGACGCTCGAATTGATGGCACACGACTCATTCGTCGGGGCCGTGGACGAGGAGACTTTCGCTGCATTCACCAGAGAGACCGGGATCGACGTGGAGGTCATCGCGGCGGGCGACGCCGGCTCGATGGTCAATCAGGCTGCCCTTTCCAAGGACAACCCTCTCGCTGACGTGCTCTTTGGTGTGGACGACACATTTCTCTCCCGCGCCCTCGATGAGGGGATCTTCGTCGAGCATTCGAGTGAGCTGCTCAGCGACGTCACCGCAGGCCTCCACCCCGAGAGCCAGATGGTGACACCGATCGATTTCGGCGACGTGTGCATCAACTACGACAAGGCGTGGTTCGAAGAGGCCGGATTGCAGGTCCCGACGGATCTCGACCAGCTTCGTGACCCGGCATATGCCGGGATCCTCACCCTGCAGCATCCGGCCACCTCCTCGCCGGGTCTTGCCTTCATGCTGGCGACCATTCGAGAGTTCGGTGAGGATGGCTGGCTCGACTTCTGGGCGGACCTGAAGGCAGGGGGAGTGAATATCGCCGCGGACTGGGACACGGCCTATTACAACGACTTCACCCGGTACGGGGGGGACAGCTCGATGGTGGTCTCATATGCCTCCTCCCCGCCCGCCGAGGTGATCTTCGCCGCCGAGCCTCTCGAGGAGGCTCCAACAGGCGTCATCGAGGCAGGGTGCTACCGGCAGGTGGAGTACGCAGGGGTCCTCTCCGGGACCGAGTATCCGAAGGCGGCCGGCGAACTGATCGACTTCATGCTCTCGGTCGAGTTTCAGGAGACGATCCCCCTCAACTGGTTCGTCTTCCCCGCCAACTCGAAGGCCGGGTTGCCCCAGGAATTCATCGACAACACCATCATCCCGGCCGACCCGGCCCGATTCACTCCTGCCACCATCGCCGAGAATCGTGATCGCTGGATCGACGAGTGGGTCTCCGTGATGGAGGGTTGATGAGATCGGTGCGCTGGGGCCGCCTGGCGGTGGCCGCCGTCCCGGCGTTGTTCATCGGGTATTTCTTCCTCTACCCGGTGACCAGGATCCTCGTCCTCGGGCTCTCCGAGTTGCGTCTCGGGACCGACAGCGTCGAGGCGCGACTGGTCCAGATCGGCTGGTTCACCGCCTGGCAGGCCATCGTTTCGACACTCCTGACCCTTCTCGTCGCGGCTCCGATGACCTGGGCAGTCTCCCAATTCGAGTTCAGGGGACGCCGTTTGGCCACGGCACTGGTGACCGTCCCATTCGTGCTCCCCACCGTGGTGGTGGGCACCGCTTTCGTCGCCCTCGACTGGCGCGATTCGATCGGCGCCATCCTCGCCGCCCACGTCTTCTTCAACGTTGCCGTCGTCGTCCGCACCGTGGGCGCCCTCTGGTCCCGTCTCGACCCGGACCTGCATGACGCCGGGCGAGTGCTCGGCGCCGGTGAGTGGAAGGTCTTCCGCACGGTCACCCTGCCGCTGCTTCGCCCTGCCATCGCCGCCGCCGCATCGATCGTCTTCTTGTTCACGTTCAGCTCGTTCGGCGTGGTCCTCATTCTCGGGGGTTACCGGTATGCCACCCTCGAAGTGGAGATCTACCGCCAGGCTGTCGCCCTGTTCGACATCCCTCTTGCCGCGACCTTGGCAGTGGTGCAACTCGTAGGGGTCACCGCCGCTCTCTACGCATACTCCCGATACCAGGAGAAGCATGCCGCCACCTGGGCCTTGCGCTCCGAAGCCGCCAGGCCGAAGCCATCCGGACGGACGCGACTGCTGGTCGGAGCAAGCGTCGGCCTCACCCTCGCCGCCTTGGCGGTCCCGATCACGGTCCTGGTCACGAAGTCACTTCAGCCGGGCGCCTATGCCCGTCTCTTCCAGGACGACCGCGTGGTGGGTGTCCCCATCTCCGCAGCGGGCAACAGTCTCCTCTTCGCGGTGATCGCATCGACGCTCGCAGTGGCGATCGGGGTGATGGCTGCAACGGTCATCACCGGGTTCCGCGGCCAGCTGTCCCGCTGGTTCGATCTGACGCTGATGCTCCCCTTGGGAACCTCGGCGGTGA
>JBFYOJ010000175.1:0-3816 GCA_041303885.1 Acidimicrobiia bacterium
AGGACGAAGCATCCGGCACTGGCGCCCAGCCCGGTGATGAGCAAGGCACCCCAGACCGACGGGTCCGGGAGGCTGGGCACCTCGAGAAGCAACGAGGTGGCAAAGGCGAGCCCCGAGGTCAAGGCGAGTTGCACGGTCGTGAAGGGGACCACGGGGTGATGCCGGGCAAACCGCGAGAGAGCGACGATGTGCACCGCGAACGATATGGCACAACCCAGGGTGAGAAGATCGCCCTGCTCGAGTCGGAAGCCGTCGACGTCGGTGAGCAGGACCAGCCCGACGAAGGACAGGCTTGCGGCTCCGACACTCCACCACCCCGGAGGCCGCTTTGCGAACAGCGCGGCGAGGAAGGGTGTGATCACGACATAGAGACCGGTGATCAGAGCAGAGTTGCTCGCAGTCGTTTGTGCCAGCCCGGCGGTCTGGAGGGCATAGCCGGCGAACAGGGCGAGACCGGCCAGGGACCCATGGAGCCACAGCTTCTTTCCCCGGGGTACGGCGAACACGGATAGGAGCAGCGCCCCGAGGAGGAACCTCCAGGCGACGAAGGAGATCGGAGGGATGCGCTCGACCGCAGACTTCACCACGACGAACGTGGCACCGAAGATGAACGACGCGACGAGTAGGGCCAGGACCGCACGACCCCGATCAGTCCTCAACATGGCGGCGCAGGGTAGAGCCGGGGGTGGTGGAGTCGTACAGTCCCCCGGCATGCCGCTTGCCAGAGCAGATGGATCGATCCCGAGCAGGGTGGAGAAGGGCAAAGGACGCGCCATCTTCAACCGGCTGTTGAAGCGGTACCCAACGATCGGCACCGCCCTCGACTACGAGTCGGCCTTTCATCTCCTCGTTGTGACCGTGCTCTCCGCCCAGACCACAGACGAAAACGTCAACAAGGTGGCCCCGGTGCTCTTCGAGCGCTACCCCACGCCAACCGACCTGGCTGAGGCGAACCCCGAGGATGTCGAGGAGATCGTCTACTCCACCGGGTTCTACCGGCAGAAGGCGAAGTCGATCATCAAGCTCGCCCAGGGCATCGAGGACATCTTCGGTGGGGAGGTACCCGTCGACCTCGACGAGCTGGTGAAGTTGCCCGGGGTGGGGCGGAAGACGGCCAGTGTGGTGCTGGCCGAGGTGTGGGGAGTCCCGGCCATCGCGGTGGACACCCATGTGAAGCGGGTCACCCACAGGCTGGGGCTGACCACCGAGACGAACCCGGCCAAGATCGAGAAGGATCTGATGGCCTTGTTCCCCAAGGTCGCATGGGCCGGCCTCTCCATGCGATTCATCCAGTTCGGGCGCGACGTCTGCGACGCCCGGCGCCCTCGTTGCGGGGAGTGCGAGCTGTTCGGCCTATGCCAATGGCCTGACCGCTATCTGGTGGCGGGCAAGCGCCCGAGGACGTGACCTCCCCGCGTATCGGCAACCGGGCGATCCTCCGCCTCGCTATCCCGGCTTTGGGGGCCCTCGCCATCGACCCCCTGTTGACCCTGACCGACACCGTGTTCGTGGCGAGGCTCGGGGTCACCGAGCTAGCGGCACTCGGTGTCGACACCGCCATCCTCGGTTTCGCCTTTTTCGGGTTCAACTTTCTCGCATATGTGACCACCCCGCTGGTCGCTCAGGCTCTTGGCCGTGGCGACGGGTCACAGGCCCGGAGGTGGGTGGGTGACGCCCTGCTTCTCGCGGTCGTGCTGGGCGTGATCACATTGGTGGTGATCGAGCTCCTCGCGCCCTGGTTCGTCGAACTGATGGGTGCAGAGCCGGACGTGGCCGGCCCGGCGATCTCGTACCTGCGGATCCGGGCCCTGGCCACCCCTGCGGTCCTGATCGTCACCACGGGCCACGGCGCGTTCCGGGGGTATCAGGACACCCGGACACCGCTGATCGTCGCTCTCGGTGTGAACCTGATCAACATCGTCCTCGATCCCATCCTGATCTTCTGGGCCGGCTGGGGGTTGGAGGGTGCCGCTATCGCCACCATCTTCGCCCAGTATGTGGGGGCCGTCTGGTTCCTCCGGCTGATCGTCACCCGGGGGATGGCAGATCGCCCGGCAGGGATGCGAGCGGCGCTGCCTTCGGTGCTCGCACTGGGCAAGAGAGGCATCCTGGTCTCGATCCGGACCGCCTTCCTCCTCGCCGCGCTCACTTATGCAGCGGCGACGGCCACCAGGATCGGCGCGGCGGAGATAGCGGCACATCAGGTGGTGATGCAGGTCTGGCTCCTGGCAGCCATGATCGCCGACGCCTTCGCCATCGCAGGACAGGCCTTGGTTGGTGACTCGGTCGGAGCTCGTGATGTCATCAACGCCAACCGGCTGTCCGCACGGCTGCTGTCGTGGGGCGCCGTCACCGGGATCGTGTTGATGGCCGCGTTCCTCCTCGGAGGCTCGCTCCTCACCCTTCTCGTCGCGGATCCCGAGGTGGCGGAGCTCACCGTCTCGGCGAGTCATGTCGCCGGTTGGATGATGCCGATCGCCGGTCCGCTCTTCGTGGCCGATGGGATCTTCTTCGGCCTCCTCGCGCTGGGGACTGTCATCGCCTCCACTGCCGCCGGGGCGGTTGTCCTCGTCGGGCTGATCTCAATGACACAACTCGGCGATTCCCTGGACGGCATCTGGTGGGCGATCGGCGCGATGCTGGTGGCGAGGGGGATGGTCTATCTCTTCACCTATCGCAGGGCGGTGGACTCGGCCGTCAGGTCCTGACCTCTCGTCTCGGGAAGCAAAAGGGTCAGCAGCGCCGCCGCGGCCATCCCCACTCCAAGTGCGGTGACCGTCTCGGCGAGCCCGAATCGGTCGATGGTGAACACCCCGAGGATCAGTCCCGCGGCAGAGCCGGCCAGGGCGAAATTGGTCGCGGCGGTGTTTGCGCTCGCCCTGAGACCGGTGGGGAACAGCTCGGCTCGATGAGCGCCGCCGGCCGGCACGAAGGCGAACGTGCCAAAGGACGACACCATGACCGCGATGACGATCATCGGGATCGAGCTCGACCAGTAGATCACCAGCCCTCCGCCGAGGGCGAGCAGCAGGCTGATCACGGTGGTGCGGCGCCGGCCCCAGGCGTCGGCCAGGTGGCCGCCGACGAAGAAGCCGAGACCGCCGAGAGTCCCCCCTAGAAGTCCAATGATCACCGTGTTCCCCGTGGACAGCCCGAGCTGTTCGATCATGCGTGTCGTGGAGAAGGCCAGGGCGACCGCCGAGTAGGCCGACACCAGGAGCCCGATCACTGCAACCAGCCAGAACCGTCTTGCCCAGTCCCCGACCGCCAGCTCCCGCCAGTGCCGGTCCTCGTGCTTCTCCATGAAGATGTGGCTCTCCGGGACATTGCGGATGAGAAAGGGGAGTATGAGCAGGGCGACGGCGATCAGCAGATGTGGGATTCGCCAGCTCTCGCCGCCGCCATCGGCCAGGGGGAGGGTCATCAGGGCAATGCCACCGCCGAAGGAGACAGCCGCCCCGTAGAAGGAGATTGCATAGGCACGAATCGATGGTGAGACCTGCTCGGCGAGGAGCACGATGGCCAGACCCTGCATCGCGGCCGTCCCGGTGCGGAGGATGGCTTGGGCGGCGCCGTATTGCCACGCCTCCATGGCCAGCCCGGCCAGGGTCCCGCCGGCGATCACCAGCGTCACCGCCAGGAGGAAGGGGCGCCGCCTTCCACGATGATCACCGAGCCACCCCAGGGGCAGTGCGGCGAAGGCCGCGAGCCGCGCCAGGCCGAGCAGGAGGCTCATCTCGCCCTCGCTGAGCCCCAGCCCGGCGCGGGTGAAGGGCAGGGTGGCCGAAGACTGGGACTGGGCGAATCCCTGGACGA
>JBFYOJ010000176.1:0-3008 GCA_041303885.1 Acidimicrobiia bacterium
CGTCGATCTCTTCGGTGGTCTTCCTGAGACGCATCTCGGCGAGGAGCACCGAGATATCGCGCACGGCCGCCGGCACGGTTCCGCCGAATCGCTCACGATGGCTCCGCGCCCTGGAGATGATCCCGCTGACCCGGTCGTCATGATGTGGGTTGCCCGTGCGGTACCACACCACCTCACGGCCGATCATGTAGCGAGAAAGCACCTCGTCGAGCTCGCCGATCTCGTAGGACTTGTCGGCCCCGAACCGGGCGGCTGCCCCCTCGGTTCCGGCTCGATAGCCGTTCCATGCCTCCATCTCGGGGTCGCGAGGGCGGACGAACAATGTGTACTCGGCGTCGGCATTGCCCGGAGTGATCACCGCGACCGCGTCCGGTTCTGGAAACCCGGTGAGATAGAGGAAGTCGGGGTCCTGATGGAAGTCGAAGTTGGTGTCGTTGCTCCGGGTGACCTCTGCGGCGGCAGGGATTATGGCGATACCGGCCTCGCCGATCTCCTCGGCGAGGCGACGGCGGCGGTTGGCGAAACGATCTGACATGGGCGAAACGCTACCCGGGATCAGCCGGCGAAAACCAGGTCGACGATCAAGGGAAAATGATCCGAGCCCAGGGACGCGCCGAGGCGTCGGTCCTGAACTACCAACATATCACTGTGGAGCAGATGGTCGATCGGCACGCGAAGCAGGACGTTGGAGGTTGCCGGGAACGACGGCTGGAGACCGAAGCCGATCTGGGAGTTCCTCAGGTCCCCGTCGGAGACCAGTCTTCGGAACGGCCAGGACCACGGTGAGGCGTTGAGATCGCCGACGACGAAGAACGCCCCTTGCTGCTCACTCGCCCACTCGGCGGCGAAGGCAAGCTGAGCATCACGCAGGGCGGCCCGCTGCGCCGTCGTTGGCGCGAGGGGGTGTGAGGAGAGCACCTTCACCGGCACCGGCCAATTCTCCGGCTGATAGGCGAGGGAAATGGCCCGGGGCTGTCCCTCGGCGAAGCCGAATGACACCGCATCCACGTCCTCACGGACCAGAACCAGGGTCCCGAAGATGAGGTTGTCGGACCGACCCCTGATCATCTGGTAGTCGAAGTCCGCGGACTCCATGGCCACTTCCCATGGCCGGCTTGCCTCATGGAGAAAGACGAGATCGGGCTCCACCGACTCGATGTACTCGATGACTTCGTTGTAGCTCTCGTTGTTGGAGAGCAGGTTGAAGCTCATCACCCTCAGCTCGGGCGACCCGGCCCCCGGATCGCCTGGTGAACCCAGGTACAGCGGGGCCACGAAGAACGAGTTGAACAAAGCGATTCCCAGGATGGTGAACCCGGTCCGGCGCCATCGGGAGGCAGCGACGGCAAGCCCGAGGAGCAACAAGCCAACCACGTATTGGCCGCGAAAGTTCGCGAGCACATCGAGCCACCAGAACCATCGGCCGGCGAATGAGGCAAGGCTGATCGCCGCCAGTAGCAGCGCGGGGATCACCAGGAGGATCACGAGAGCACGATAGGTGCAGCCGGGTCACCAGACCTCGGTGAGCTAGACCGTGTCCCCGATCGCCTTGCGTAGATCGGCGATCTGGGCCCGGACCGACTCCGGGCTGCCACCCCCCCTGCTCCGACGCCTCAGCACCGAAGCCGCCGGGTCGATGAGGTCGACGTCTGACTCGACGAATCCGGGATGGGCAGTCGACAGGTCCGACAGTGTCGCCTCCGAGAGGGAGTGCCCGCGGGCATCGAGTCTGTGGAGCAGCTTTCCCACCGCCGCGTGTGCCTCCCGGAAGGGGACGCCGCGTCCCACCAGCGTCTCGGCGAGATCCAACGCGGCCGTCTCCGCCGAGGGCGGGGCGGGATCGAACTCGGCGTGAGTGATCATCTCGATCATCGCCTCGAGTGACCCGGCGAGCACGTCGTCGGCGTCGAACACGAGCCGCTTGTCCTCTTGGAGATCCCGGTTGTAGCTGAGCGGAAGCCCCTTCTGCAGCGCGATGATGGATGCGAGATCACCGGCGACCCGGGCCGACCGCCCCCTGATCAGCTCGGCCATGTCCGGGTTGCGCTTCTGGGGCAAGGCCGAAGAGCCGGTGGTCACCTCGTCACCGAGCCTGACACGCCCGAACTCGGGAGTTGACCAGAGAATGACCTCTTCGGCGAAACGGGAGAGGCTCACCATGGCTTGGGTGCAACAGAAGATGTACTCGGCCAGATGATCCCGGGCACCGACGGCATCCAGCGAGTTGTCGAAAACGGCCGACATGCCAAGCAGACGGGCAGTCTCCTCGGGATCGATGGGCAGGGAGGTCCCGGCTGATGCGGCAGCTCCGAGCGGCGACACGTCGATCCGTCGGCTCACGTCGATGAAGCGATCGGCGTCACGTTTCGCCATCCAGGCATAAGCCATCAGATGGTGGCCCAGGGTCGTTGGCTGGGCCTGTTGGAGGTGGGTGTAAGACGGGATCACCGTCTCGGCGTAGGTCCCGGCCAGCTCGCACAACACCAGGGCATAGCCATGGAGTTGGCGAATCCGCTCCCCTGCCGAGCGCCTGGTGTAGAGCCTGATGTCGAGGGATACCTGGTCGTTGCGGGACCGACCGGTGTGCATCTTGCCGGCAATATCCCCGACTGTCTCGAAGAGGCGACGCTCCACCGCGCTGTGAACGTCCTCATCGGCTTCTACGAACTCGAACCGGCCGGCCAGGGCCTCCTCATGGATGGCAGCCAGGCCCTTGAGCAATGACTCGTGCTCGTCGACGGGCACGATCCCGGCCTCACCCAGCATCCTCACATGAGCGATCGATCCCTCGATGTCATCGACGAGTAAACGGCGGTCGGAGTCGTCCCTGGTGTAGCGCCACAGGACGTCCCCCGGGCCGAGCTCGAACCGACCTCCCCACAGAGTCACTGGACCTCCCCGCCCCCGTAACCCCTGATCCGCTGTGCGTTCAGAGAGATGAACCCCTCCGCGTCGACATGGCGATAGACCTCATCGGCCTCGAAGGTCGCCGCATCCGGGTCATACAG
>JBFYOJ010000177.1:0-5291 GCA_041303885.1 Acidimicrobiia bacterium
TCGTCAGTGCTGCGGCATTGGGGAACGACCTGGGTAGCGACCTCGCCATCAGCGAGGAGGAAATGAGGCAACTCGACGACACGACCCGCGAGGCGGTGCTCACCATCAACGACGGCCTTCATCTCGCCGCCACTGCCAGCACCGAGGTGTTCGTCGGCGGCACACAGCGCCTGACGTCGGTCTGGGAGGACCTGAGCGCGGTTCAACGCATCCTCGAGGTCCTCGAGCGGGAGGCCGAAGTGATGAAGATTCTCGCAGGGGCATCGGGTACGTCGATCCAGATCGGCGCCGAGCTCCCGCTGCATGAACTGGATCTGGCAGTGGTCTCCAAGACCTATGAGGTCGGGTCCACTGGAGGGTCGGTGGGGGTCATCGGCCCGATGCGCATGAACTACAAGAGGGCCATATCTGCTGTCGAAGAGGTCTCCAGGGAGTTGGAGGACCGGATCAGCTCGACGTCTGACTGAGCCATGGCCAGGGACTACTACGAGATCCTCGGTGTCGGGCGCGACGCCACGAGCGAAGAGATCAAGAAGGCGTTCCGGCGTGTCGCCCGGGCCACCCACCCCGACGCCAACCCGGATGACCCATCGGCGGATGCGTCGTTTCGCGAGGCTGCCGAGGCGTACGAGGTCCTCTCCGACCCCGATCGGCGGCGCCGGTACGACCGTGGCGACACCATCGACCTCACAGATCTCTTCTCCGGCTTCGGCGGGTTCGACGACCTGTTGCGCTCGGTCTTTGGGGAATCGCCTTTCGGGAGTGGGCCTAACCGACCAAGCCGGGGCCGTGACATCCTGGTGCGGGTCGAGGTGGACCTGGCGGGCGCCGCCTTCGGCACGGAGGCACCGGTCCGCTTCCGCACCAGGGCGACCTGTCTGAACTGCGCCGGCACGGGAGCCGAAGGAGAGCACGGGCAGGCCATCTGCCCTGAGTGCGGCGGTGCCGGCCAGATTCGCATGGCGCGCCGGTCGCTCTTCGGGACCATGATGACCGTCGGGACCTGTCCAACCTGCCGCGGCGAGGGGGCTCTGATCGATGATCCGTGCCGTGTCTGCTCGGGGCTCGGCTCGGTCGAAGAAGAGACGGCGATGACGATCGAAGTCCCCGCCGGCGTTTCCTCGGGCACCCGGCTTCGTCTGTCCGGGCGGGGGGAGTCGGGTGGCCGGAACGGGCCACCGGGCGACTTGTACGTTGAGGTTCAGGTGGCACCTGACGTGAGATTCGAACGTCACGAGACCGATCTGATCCATCACACTTCGATCGGCGTGGCCGAGGCCACCCTGGGGACCAGGCTGGCGATCCCGCTGCTCGAGGGCGGTGAAACCGACCTGGACATCCCGCCCGGAACCCAGCCCGGCTCGATCTTCCGGCTTCAGGGTTTGGGCGTGTCCCGACTGGGTCGGCGCGGCCGGGGCGATCTCCACGTGGTGGTCACGGTTGAGATCCCCCAAGCCATCTCCGCCGACGAAGAGGAGCTGCTCCGGCGTTGGGCCGAGATGAGAGGCGAGAAGACGGATCGCCCGGCATCGGCCGGTTGAATGGGTCACGTCCCACATCTCCTCCTCGATACAGCCTGGGATTCGCAGCTGGTCGGGCTGTCTTCGGATCAACGAACCCATCTGGTGCGTGCGCTGCGTCTGGGGGATGGTGATCCGGTCAGCTACACGGACGGTCGTGGGACCTTCGGAGAGGGTCAACTGGACTCCGGGGCGGTGGTCCGCGGGCCGGAACGGACAGTGGAGCGGCCATCGGATCTCGTCGTGATCGTTGCCCCGCCCGACAATCGGGATCGGGTGCGTTTCCTGGTGGAGAAGCTCGCCGAGATCGGGGTGGCCGAACTGCGGTTCCTCGACACTCGCCGGGGTCAGGGAAAACCGCCTCGAACCGAACGGCTTCGGTCCTGGGCGGTGGCCGGGCTCGAGCAATCCAGGGGGGCCTGGTTGATGGGAACGGGGGAAGGACTAGTCACTTTCGCCAGTATTTCCGGCCCTTTCGCCGTCTGTGACCCTGGCGGCAGTCGGGAGGCTCCCCTCGCGCGGACAGTGGTCATTGGGCCGGAGGGCGGATGGGCGCCGGATGAGGTCCCGGAAGATGCCCTGCGCTTCGATCTCGGTGACACCATTCTCCGCGTGGAGACCGCCGCGCTCGTCGCTGCCGCGCGCATGATCTAGATGCTGGAAACGGCCCCGGCAAAGCTGTAGCATTTGCCAACGGGCTTAGGGAGAACAATCCGTGGTCGACAAGTTCAGTGCTTCGCTGGGTATTCGCCTGCGGGCGGCCAGACGCCAACGTGGTTGGTCTCTCGGTGAGGTCGAGTCACACACCGGAGGGGAGTTCAAAGCCTCTGTCGTCGGCGCCTATGAACGCGGGGAGCGCGCGCTGAGTGTTCAACGACTGGTGAGACTGGCGGAGGTATATGCCGTCCCACCGTCGGATCTGCTCCCACTCTCCACCTCTGACCGGACCACCGTCATCGATCTGGACGCTCTCGCCGGGTCACGCGGGGACGATCTCATCGATCGTTTTCTCGCCGCGATCCAGTTCCTGCGCCGGGAGGGGAGCCCCGATGAGGTGCGCGATTCAGACAAGGCAGTGATCGCCTCGCTCCTCGAGTCCTCGGTGAAGGCGGCGTCCGGATCCGACTGATTGTCCTGGCCCAACTGACCAGGACCTCTAGAATGTGTGAGACGCCACAAAGAGGGCGTCATGTCTGTGTCCCCAGATCAAACCGACTCGCGTTTACGCGTCCCCAGCCATCACTTGATGTTGGAACTCCTCGGGGAAGCCGATCGACACCTCCGACAGGTGGAATCCCACTTCCCGGAGGTGCGTTTCGTCGCGCGCGGTGACGAGATCGGCCTCAAAGGCCCGGACACTTCCGTGGAAAAGGCCCGCACGGTTCTCGAGGAACTTCTGATCCTGGTCCAGGAAGGCCAGGTCCTCGATGCTCCCCGGGTGGATGAGATCGTGAAGATGGTCATCGACGAGGTTCCCAGCCCTTCGGTGGTGCTATCGGATGGGATCCCGGTGGGTCGGGGTCGCATGATCAGGCCCAAGACCCATGGTCAGCAGAAATACATGGAGGCGATCAGAGAGAACACCCTGACCTTCGGCATCGGCCCGGCCGGCACCGGCAAGACCTATCTGGCCATGGCCGCTGCCGTCGACAGCCTGGTCAGCGGCTCGGTGCGACGGATCATCCTCACCCGCCCGGCCGTCGAGGCAGGGGAGCGTCTCGGGTTCCTCCCCGGCGATCTCGCCGCCAAGGTCGACCCGTATCTGCGCCCGTTGTACGACGCTTTGTGGGACATGCTCGGGCCCGAGGAGACCGCTGCACTGGTCGACCGGGGAACTATCGAGATCGCTCCGCTCGCTTACATGCGAGGAAGGACCCTCAACGATGCGTGCGTCATCCTCGATGAAGCCCAGAACACGACGCCGGAGCAGATGAAGATGTTCCTGACGCGTCTCGGGTTCAACTCGAAGATGGTGATCACCGGGGACATGACCCAGACCGATCTGCCCGAGAGCCGGCGGTCGGGCCTGGAGATCGTCCGTGAGATCCTCCGCGACATCCCGGGGGTGAGCTTCGTGGAGCTGAGCGCGAGGGACGTTGTCCGCCACCGCATCGTCGCCTCGATCGTCGAGGCATACGCTCGCTTCGAGACCAGAGGCAAGTGATGCCCCGTCCCACCATCGTTCGACTGGCCACCTTCGTGGCGACCGTCGTCGCCACGTGGGGGGTGCTCTCGTTGGGCACCGAAACCGTCTCGCTGGATCTCGAGGAGGGCGATCTCGCTGATCGGCAATTTGTTGCAGAGGTATCCGACGAAGTCGAGGATGTCGCCGCCACCGAAGCGGCGAAGGAAGAAGCGCGGGAGGCCGTGGCTCCCTTCTACCGCATCGACACCAGTGTGCAGAACTCTGTCCAGGATGGGATAAACCGACTCTTCGAGACGGTGCAGGCCCAGGTCATCGGGGAGTCGGAGGGGACCACGCCGACCACCGCTCCGACCACGACCACCGAACCGCCCACCGATGAGGAGACGACGGTGACAACCCTGGCGCCCGAGCCGGTCCAGTTGACCGGTCTGGTCTTCGTCGACGTGGACGGAGACGGTCTGTTTCAGCCCGACCTGGTCAACGAAGCGGGATTCAGCGACTTCGGCCTGTCCGGTGTGCCGGTTGCGGTCGTGGCAAACGGTGAGTCGGCGGCCGGACAGACCGGGGTCGACGGGTCGATTGTGATCGAGGCGCTCGAGGGACCGGTGACCGTGACGGTGGACCTCGCCGAATCGACACATGCCGGCAAGTTCGGTATCCCCGTCGATCAGAGCACGGTTACGGTCGAATGCGAGGCCGGCTCACCATGTCAGATCGCCCCGGTTGCGGTCGTCCCCAACCTGCGGCCGGTGGACGAGGTGGTGGCGGAGGTCCGGGCTATCAACCCCGGATTGGACAGCAATGCCGTGATCACTCTGGTCGAACTGGCCCGGGGCGATGTGCTCCGCGCGGCTGCAGGGCAACCCAATCTGCACCTGGCCGAGGTGCAACGTGAAGTGATCGATCGGGTGCTCCAGGAGTTCGGCGGCCTGATCACGCCCGACGAGCTGATCGAGGTCCAGGGCCAGCAACTGATCGGCTCACCTCCAGTGCTGCTCCCCGGCGAGACGGCGGTCAACCAGGAGGCGAGCACCGCCGCCGGCGAAGTGGTGGCCACCTATCTCCAGGCGAACTACCGGGAGGACACCGAGGAGACCGAGCGGTTGAGGACCGAGGCTGCCGACGCTGTCGAGCCTGTGACCGAGCAATTCACCGCGGGCCAGATCATCGCCCAGCAGAACGAAAGGCTCAGCCAGTTCCAGATCGATGCCATCGAGCAGACCGGCGGTGTCGCCGAGTCACAGCAGCAGGGGGGGCTGCTCGCAGTCATCGCCGTGCTCATCGCCGTGCTCGGGCTGTATCTCTCCCGATTCCGCCCCGAGTTCTGGGCCCGCCCCCGCATGGTTGCCCTGCTCGGGATCCTGATCGTCCTCTCTGCCGGAGCGGTCCGGGCCACGGTCCTCTTCCAGGAGAGCACGAGTTGGTATGTGCTTCCGGCGGTCGCCTTCGGCTTCATGAGCGCCGTGCTGTTCGACTCCCGAATCGCAGTGCTGATGGCACTCTGCATCGGCGTCGTGACCGCAGTCGGGACCCAGGACCTCGGCGTCGCCGTCTACGGGACGCTCGCCGCGATGGCCCCGATCCCCTTCGTCAGCTCGGTCAGCAGTCGGGGCGCATTCCGCAAT
>JBFYOJ010000178.1:0-3083 GCA_041303885.1 Acidimicrobiia bacterium
TCCAAGCAGGGCGAAGACCGTGCCCTGTCCGATGTCGAATGAGACGTCGTGGAGCACTTGCACTTCTTTGTATCCCTTCTGAAGGTTCCGCACCTCGATCGTGTTGGTTGCTCCATCCATGGCTCTCATCTGTCTCCTTTCCATGGTCATGAGCGTGTGATCAAGACATCGCCGAAGGAGGTCCGGGCACGAACCTGGACCGTTTCGGTCGACTGCTCTGGCTTTTCGGCGGCGGCAAGGGTGCTGTGGACCCGCCCGAATCCGGTTTTGGCGTCGATCCAGGCCGCCGTGCCCTCCCTTATCCCGATCTCTAGACCGCCCGCAGCGGTCTCGATGGTCGCCGAGCCCCGGGCGACCTGACCGAGTCGGATGTCCCCGTTGGCGGTCTTGACCGTGACGTCACCGCCGGCATCGTCGATCGCGACGTCACCGTTAGCCGACTTGACCTTCACGTCGCCTGCGACCCGTCCGATCCAGGTCTTGCCGTTGATGTTCTTGAGGTCGGCGTCGCCGCTGACTGCGCCGATGGTCATGTCGCCGGCAGTAACGATCTCGGCCTTGCCGGATGCCTCCTCCACGGCGAATCGTCCCGTTCCGCTGTGCACCCGTATCGCCCCGGTCTGATCCAGTCGGACGTTGCCGACGCCTGTCCTCACGTCGACATCGCCGAGCCGGCCGTCGCATCGAAAGTCGGCGACGCCAGTGTCGGCTCGAAGCGAGGATCCTTCAGGGAGCTCCACGATCACGTCGACCGACCCGCTCCGCTTCCATCCGATGACGGGTGCGGCGATGCCGCCTGGCTTCGGCATCCTGATGGAAAGGGTCCCATTGGCCAGGGCGACCACGGTTTTGCGTGCCGCTTCGACGTCCGCCGACCTGCCCGGGTCGCTAGGAGTCACGGCGACCACGGTGTCGCTGCGCTCGCTGGCAATCACCTGCACCGTGCCTTGGCTCAATTCGATGGAGAGGGCGATGGGCTGGTGGGTCTCGAATGTGGGCATCTTGTGTTCCTTGTCGCTCATGGGATCCGGCATGGTCAACGAACCCACCCGGTGTACCGCTGGCTGCCGCTCGGGGTCCGTGACATCAGTCCCTCGGGACTGTCGACGGCAGCCGCGGCGGTGCGGACCAGCCATGCGTTCAGAGACAGACCCTCCCGTCGCGCCGCCTCCTCGATCCTCACCTTGAGCCCCTCCGGGAGCCGGAGGTTGAGCCTGGAGGTTCCACCCTCGTCGCCACCTCCAGGGACGGCGCCGAGCGACGTCGTTGTTCCGCCGGCCGCAGCGTCGCTGGCCGCGTCCGAAGGCAGGGTCACCACGAAGTCAGGGTCGCTGCCCCGCAGGCGGACTTCCACTGCCCCCGGGGCCAGCTCGCTAGTGATCTCGTCGGCGGCGGCGGAAAGTGTCTCGAGCAGGACCAGACGCGTTGCTGCCGCCAGTCCGGCTGATAGTCGCTCGACGACGGCCTTGCTCTCGACGCCTCCCATCTCCGCGGCGGCGATGAGCTGCTCGCGCAGGCTTTCCACATACATGGCCAGATTCATAACGCCATTATGGCACCATTTTTGGCACCAGTCAAGAGCCAATATGGTGCCGCGAGGGCATTGGGGGCTCAAGTGGGCGGCTATCGAGCGTCCATCGCGCGACAAGGGTGCGATGGGACGGTCAAGAACGCGAAGGTCGGGCGCTACCCCGGACTCGGGCTCAAAGTTGCAAGAGGTCCGTGGAAGACCTTGGAAACCGCGACGTTGCTGACTCGTGGAAAGATCGAGGGTGCCCAGGATCGGATCGACCCCCGCGGACTTCAACCAGAGTGGAGGACGTGATACAGACCGTCGAGGATCAGCTCGAGCCCATACTCGAATTCGTTGCCGTAGTCGTAACCCGGTTGGAGGACGTGTTCGATGGCCAGTTCGGTGAGGTAGGGGTATCTGTCGGTGGGGGACTTCGCCAGCATCCTCTCCGCTACTTCTGGGGCGGTCTCCTTGTTGAAGGGCAGGGAGACGAATTCTTGGAGGGCGAAGCCGTAGATGTAGCTGTCGAGGAGTGAGTAGGCGTGGGCGGTCATCTCAATCGAGAACCCGGCGCGCCGGAGGCTGCCGATCACGGCGTCGTGGTGTCGCAATGTCGCCGGGCCTGGGTTGCCGCGTGACTCCATGAGGGGTATGGCCCAGTGGTGACGGGCGAGGGTCCGGCGGGCCGAGATCGCGCGGTGGCGCATGGCCGTCTTCCAGTCGGTGTCGGTTGGAGGAAAGTCGATCTCCGCGAAGACCATGTCGATGATGCCGTCGAGGATCTCTTCCTTATTGGCGACATGGTGATAGATGGCCATTGGCTTGACGCCGAGTTCCTCGGCGAGGGAGCGAATAGTCAAGGCCGAATTGCCCTCCGCATCCGCGATGGCCATAGCACTGCGCAGGAGGCGTTCCCGATCGAGCGGAACCCGCTTGTTGGCGTCGGAATTGATCTCTGAAGGCATCTCACCATGCTGTCTTCGCGACCCCGGATGGCCGGGGGACTCACGTCTTGCCAATCGACACTCTAACGTTTACCGTACTAAGTACGCGTACAAAGTACGGACAGTTTTCGGAAGGGTCGATGCCCTCCCGTCTTTCATGACAGAGAGGACAATGACCATGGAATCAACGCATCGGACTGGGCACCCTGGAACCGACGTGACCCCGCCCGGCGACGGGCCGATCGAGGCTTTGGCACCGCGGGATGCAGGACCAAGACCCGAGACGATGCGAGCCATCGTGCAGGATGCATACGGGTCAACCGAGGTGCTGCGCCTTGGCGTGATCGATCGACCCAAGATCGCGGCGAGTGAGGTACTGGTCGAGGTGGCCGCGGCCGGGATGGATCGAGGCACGTGGCATTCCATGGCGGGCAAGCCGTACCTGATGCGCGTCATGGGGTTCGGGTTCCGTCGGCCCAAGAACCGCGTTCCCGGATTGGATGTGGCCGGCACGGTTGTGACGGTCGGATCCGAGGTGACCAGGTTCAAGCCGGGTGACGAGGTGTTCGGCATGAGCCGAGGCTCCTTCGCTGAGTACGCGGCCGTACGGGAGGACAAGCTTGCCC
>JBFYOJ010000179.1:0-4458 GCA_041303885.1 Acidimicrobiia bacterium
TGAACCGCCCGACCTCCTCGACAGAGATCACCCGCTGGATGAATGTGTGCAACCCCGCGTTCTCGATCTGGACATTGGCCGCCTTGGTGCTCCCGTTGGTGAGCGCAGCGGTCCGGAACCCGGCATCGAGCAGACGCTCGAGGGCGGGGATCACATCGAGATGGGCAGGGAGTATGGCGAGACGGGTGACGACTTCGGTGGCGGTTGCCTCGTCAAGGTCGACCCCGTGCCTCTCCGCGATCAGCATTAGGGCCTCGACCCCGATCACGCCAAAAGCCCTGTAGTCATCGAGCTGATTGGCCACCAGTGATCCGTGCAGCATGCGCGCGAACCACTCACCCATCGGGGCCGATTTCCCGAATACGTCCTCGAAGTCGATCTTGAGCGGGGCGAGGTCAAGGAGCGTCTCGTTCACATCGAAAACAAGCAGCTCTGGTTTCACTTGGTGGGGAGCGTCCGCACTATCGCAGCAAGGGCGTCGTAGGTCTTCTCGCCCATGTGCTTGTCCTCTTCGTCGAGCAGGTTCGACATGACCTTCAAAGTCCATTCCATCAGCGACCGGTTCCGCAACCCCGTATGGGCGAGGGTCCGCATCACCGTCGGGTTTCCTATCAGCTTCACGAAGATCCGGGCCATCTTGTAGTACAGCCCGTACTCATCTTCGAGATGCTGTGGATATCGGCGCAAGAGCGAGAAATCTCCAGTCCCAAGTGCCTGCCCGATGTGCTCGGCGGCAATGCGCCCGGTCTCATAGGCGTAGGCGATGCCCTCACCATTCCAGGGGTTGATGGCACCGGCGGCATCGCCGATGGTGATCCAGTTGGCTCCGACCAGCGGGCCTTTGGAGAAGGACATGGTCAGCTTCCCGCCCACCGGGGCAGTGAGTCTCGACTCTTCACTCAGCCCCCAATAGTCGGGTGCGATGGCGACGTAGTCGGCCATCATCCTCGTGGTGTTGACGTGCTTCCATCTCTTGAAGGTGGAGAGCAGGCCGACCCCGACGTTCACGGTCCCATCGCCAAGCGGGAAGACCCACCCGTAGCCGGGCATCGTCGCCCCTGCCGAGTCCCGCATGTCGAGCTGGCTCTCCAGGAACGGGTCCTTGGACCGTGGCGAGGAGTAATAACCTCGGGCGGCCAGACCCATCGGGTAGTCCTTACGACGCGCCGTGCCCAGGTCGCGGCCGAACCTGTTCATCGACCCATCGGCGATCACGGAGATGTCCGGGGTGACGGTGTCCTGAGACCCGTCCCGGGTGAGGGCGACGCCAACGAGGACCCCATCCTCGATCACCGGCTCGGCCAGGGTCTTCTCCATGATCCGGACCCCCTGCTTCTCCGCCAGGGTCGCCACCTGCGAGTCGAGGTCCCTTCTTCGCATCACTCCTCCCCAATTGGGGAACCGGGAGTGATCGGGCCAGGGAAGCTCGATCATCAGGTTGTCCCCGGCATACGACCGGAGACCGGTGATCCTGTGAAACTCCGGCACGTCGAAGTCGAAACCCATGTCCTGCAGTTGCAGCACCGCCCGAGGGGTGAGACCGTCGCCACAGGTCTTGTCCCGGGGATACTCCTTCTTCTCGACCAGGGTCACCTCGTGACCGGCCCGCGCCAGCCAGAAGGCTGCGGCCGACCCGGCCGGCCCCCCACCGACGACGAGGACGGAAGGCGAGGACATCGAGTCGTGAGGTTAGATAGGGGTACCTCGTAGCTTGCATTCGATGTCCTCGGCGGCGTTTATCGTGAGCTTGTGAACGAAATCCCAAAGGCGACCGTCGTCCGGCTTCCCCGCTATCTCCGCTTGCTGGAGGACCTGGACGCGTCCCGGGACGTCGTCAGCTCGGAGGAGCTGGCGGCCGCGGCGGGGGCCAACGCGGCGAACGTCAGGCGGGATCTCTCTCACCTCGACTTCCATGGGGTCAGGGGCATCGGCTACTCGGCCAACGAGCTCAGGGCGCGCATCCGCCAGGAGCTGGGAATCTCAGAGCGGAAGAGGGTCGCCATCGTCGGAGCGGGGAATCTCGGGCGCGCCCTGGCCAACTATGGGGGGCTGAGCCGACGCGGGTTCGACGTCGTTGCGCTCTACGACACCGACGCCAAGAAGATCGGATCCAAGGTGGGCAGCGTCATGATCCAGCATCTCGACGTGCTCGACGGTGACTGCCAGTCGAAGACCTTCGAGATCGCAATCCTGGCTGTGCCTGCCGTTGCCGCCCAGCAGGTGGCGGAGCGGCTCGTCGAGAGTGGGATCCATTCCATCCTCAATTTCGCCCCGGTGCGGGTGAAGGTGCCGGACACGGTCTCGGTCCGCCAGGTCGACCTCTCGATGGAGCTGCAGGTGCTCAGCTACTACGGAAGCAGGTTGTAGAGGCGAGAGCCTGAAAGGGAGCGGTCGTTAGCCGCAGATTCAGGCGCTGGATTTCTCCTGCACTTCCTCGTACTGATTCAACGCCACCAGGAACGCCAGGAACAACACCAGTGAGACCAGCAGGTAGGTGATCGGGATGATCCTGATCTCGAAGGCATTCAGACCCTCGATGTCGTCCGGCTTGGGACCGCGCGGGGCATAGATCACGAAGAGCATCGAGGTGATGGTGAGCCAACCGAAGACCGCCGACCCGGTGACCAGGAACCCGAGCCGCTTGCCGAGGTTGGTGTAGTTGAACAGGTAGATCGAGCCGTAGAAGAGAAGGATCGCAGCGACGGTGAGGATGATCCCGGTGACGAAGAGGTTGGCCGACAACAGGGACCTGAAGAACTCACGGAAGAACACTGATGCCCTCCTTCCCGTCCATGTTGCCGGCGCGCAGGTACCGCGAGAGCAACTCGATGTCAGCCTGGCTCAGGCTGGGCCCGAAGGCCGGCATCCGCCCGGAGCCGAAGCCGTTGAGACCGTATGGCGTCTGCGCCACCGATCCCCTGATCAGGAACTGGACCAGGAGATCCTCTTCGGGATTCTCTGTCGCCTCGCCGAACTGGACCACGGGTCTCCCATCCCACAGGGCGGGGCCGAACCCGCCCGAACCCGCCTCCTGGGTGTAAGGCACCCCGGCGCTGTAGCCGGCCGTGTGGCAGCGGGCGCAGTTCGCGTTGTACAGGCCGACCGCCCGCTCCGCCTCTTCGGCGCTCCCACCCATGGCCTCGGCGACACCGTCGATGTCGATCTCGTACCCCTTGATCTGGAGGGCCTCCTCCAGGAAGTCGACACCGCCCTGCTCCTGGGCACGGAGGGCATCCTCGTTGCTCGCGGTAATGGTCAGGGAATTGGCCAGCGATTCGAGGTTCCCCACGAAGGTGGCCGCCGTGACCGCGTCGGCCTCCCCGCCGACCGACGCCGGGTTGGTCGGGTCGAGGGCGATGAGGGTCACCTGAGCAGGTGTCGTGGCGGTGATTGCAGACGCCACCTGGGTGGTGACCACTCCTTCGGCGCCGCTGGACAGGCCGTCACCGTCGGGATCGGAGCCGTCCTCGATCGCAGCCGCCGCCTCTCCGGACAGTTCGGATGCCTCGGCAACCGGCTCCGCGGCCGCCGCCGCCTCATCGAGCGCCGTCACCATCTCCTCAGCTTCGGCCAGGTCCTCGATCGAGGCAGGGACATCGATCCCGGCGTCTTCGGCCGCTGCTCTGATCTCTTCGAGGGCGACCAGGGCCGCTTGGCTCAGACCGACGCCCGGGTCCACCGCGCCTTCCTCGATGGCGGTCTCGATGGCGAGGATGTTGGTCTCGAGTATGGGATCGGTCTGCACGGCTGCCTGTAGGTCTGCCAGGACGTTGTCGGCCACGTCGGCATCGGGGGCGGCCGGGTCCATGGTCACCGGCTCGACCACCTGGAACGCCTCGACTGCCTCCTGGGAGACCGCAGACAGCCCGGCCTCCGTGGTGTCGGACAGGCCGTCGGCGTCGGTATCGATTCCGCTCCCGGCGGCGTCGAGCAACTCGCGCGCATCGGCGGCCAGGGGTACCGCGATCTCCGCGTCGGCGGACGCCGCGTCGATCTGGGCGACAACCTGCCGCTGCTTCAGGATCGCTGCCTCGACCGTGGCATCGGCGTCGGCCAGGGTGTCGAGGGCGCTATTGATGCCCGGCTCGATGTCGGCCAGGTTCTCCGGCTGGGTGACCTGAATGGTCTTCAGGTAATTGACCACATCCTCGACCTGCTGCTCGTTGAGCGGCCCGCCACCTGGAAGGCCCCACGGGGGCATCGGGGTGTTGCCGCGGCCGTAGGTGACCCAGAAGTTGACCTCGTCTTCGTCGTATCTGAAGAAGATGTCGTTGAGAGATGGTGCGGCCCAGCTCACCGTGACCCCGGAGCGCTTCTCCACGTAGCTGGCCACACCGCCGGATCCCTCCGGGCCGTGACAGTTGTAGCAGAGGTACTCCGCCACGATGTGCTCGCCCCTGGTGATCGAGGCCTCGGAGAACTCCTCGACGAATCCTTCCTGTCGCTGTGGCTCTGTGA
>JBFYOJ010000180.1:0-10847 GCA_041303885.1 Acidimicrobiia bacterium
GTCGGCGTTGTAGGCGGCCCGGCGATGGTTGCGGATCACCCGCAGCATCGCATCGCGATTCTCCGGGAACCGGGGGAACGGCCCGATCACGCCGGCCATCTCCGCCGAAGTGGCGTAGGCGTAGCCGGTGAGGATGGCGGTCAGCGCCGCCGCGATGGCACGGCCCTCGTCCGAGTCGTATGCGATGCCTTGCCGCATCAGCAGCGAGCCGAGGTTGGCGTATCCCAGGCCCAGGGTCCGGTAGTCGTAGGAGCCGATGGCGATCTCCCGCGAGGGGAAGTGGGCCATCGCCACCGAGATCTCGAGCACGATCGTCCATAGCCGGATGGCGTGCTGGTACGAGGCGACGTCGAACACGCCGGTGGCGTCGTCGTAGAAGCGGACAAGGTTGATCGAGGCCAGGTTG
Source organism: Acidimicrobiia bacterium (assembly GCA_041303885.1). Lineage (GTDB taxonomy): Bacteria > Actinomycetota > Acidimicrobiia > Spongiisociales > ZC4RG35 > JARDZU01. The sequence goes on from JBFYOJ010000180.1 coordinate 407, forward strand.
CAGGCGGTGTTGTCGAGGAAGTTGTACTCACTGCACGGGTTCGTTCCCCTGATCCGCCCCCCTGCCGGGCTGGTGTGCCATTCGTTGACGATGGTGTCGAACTGGAGGCCGGGATCGGCACAGGCCCAGGCGGCCTCGGCGATCCGATTCCACAGGTCACGCGCCTTGATCGTCTTCCGCACGCTGCCGTCGGTGCGGTTGGTCAGGTGCCAGTCTCCGTCGTCGAGGACTGCCTGGACGAATTCGTTGCTGACCCGGACGGAGTTGTTGGAGTTCTGGCCGGACACGGTGGCGTAGGCCTCGCCGTTGAAGTCGGCGGGGAAGCCGCCATGGTTGATGAGGACCCGGGCCTTCTCCTCTTCGACCTTCTTCCAGTCGATGAACTGCTCGATGTCCGGGTGGTCCACGTCGAGGATGACCATCTTGGCGGCGCGTCTCGTCGTGCCCCCGGACTTGATCGCCCCGGCCGCACGATCCCCGATCTTGAGGAACGACATCACCCCCGATGACTTGCCACCCCCCGAAAGAGGCTCGTTCTCGGCGCGGATGTGGGAGAAGTTACTTCCGGTCCCTGAGCCCATCTTGAACAGACGCGCCTCCCTCATCCAGAGGTCCATGATCCCGCCCGGGCTCACCAGGTCGTCGGTCACCGCATTGATGAAGCATGCGTGGGGCGCCGGCCTGGTGTAGGCGTCGGGGGAGGAGACGACGTCCCCGCTCTTCGCGTCGACGAACCAGAATCCCTGGGGCGAGCCGGTGAGACCGTAGGCATGGGCGAGGCCGGTGTTGAACCACTGCGGAGAGTTGGGGGAGGCCATCTGGTTGGCCAGCATGTACTTGAGCTCGTCCTCGAACGCATCGGCGTCGTCGGTCGTGGCGAAGTAGCCCTCCTTCTCGCCCCAGTGACGCCAGGTCCCGGCGAGACGGTCGAACACCTGACGGGCTGAGCGCTCGGGGCCGAGGACCTGTTCGCCCTTCTCATCCATCACCTGGTTGCCCTCGGCGTCGAGTTGGGGGACACCGGCCTTGCGGAAGTACTTCGACACCATGATGTCCGAGGCGACCTGGGACCAGCCGGCCGGGATCTCCGCATCGGTCATCTCGAAGACCACCGAGCCGTCGGGGTTGGTGATCCGCGAGTCGCGGAGGGACCACGCGATCTTGTCGTAGGCGCCCTTGTCGGCCTCGGTGAAGCGACGGGTGATCCGCAGGCCTTTGCTCATGAAACGTGCCTCCTCGCACTGGGGCGTCCCGGGCCAGACACCGGGACGAGACCATTGCCCCGTGGTTCGGGGCAGTCCATTTGCCAACTCCCACCACAAGATGTTGTGGTTGCGGGGGAAGTGACCACGACATCTAGTATGGATTTCAATACTGTAATTACATGGCTGTCGTCGGTCAAGTGTTACGTTCTCCACAGGCCGATTCGAGTGTCAGAGCGCGATAAAGGTCACTTTGACGGGGAAGTTGAGCCGTCTCGGCCGACGCTCGGGGAAGCGGCACGCACCCTAGACGGGGGAGTCCCGGTCGACCGGCCCGAGGGCTGACGAGATTTCGCGACCCCCGATCAGGGCACTCTCATCACCTGGTGCAGGGTCCACACATCGGGCACGCCCTCGAGCAGTCGGGGGCCGCGATCGATGAACTCGATGCCCGAGCCGAGGACCAGGTCCTTGACCGTGGCGGACACCAGCATCGTCCCGGGGCCCGCCTCGCTCATGATCCGGTTGGCGAGATGCACGGCTAGCCCGCCGATCTCGTCGCCGGCGCGCTCAACCTCACCGGTGTGGATTCCGGCCCGGATCTCGATCCCGAGCGACTCGACGTCTTCGGAGATCTTGGCGGCACAGGTGACAGCTCGCGCCGGCCCATCGAAGAGAGCCAGGAACCCGTCACCTGTGTGGGCGAACTCCCGGCCGCGGTACTTGCGGAAGCTCTCACGGACGATGTCGTCGTGAGCCTGACGCAAGGACAGCCAGGCTGCATCACCGATCCCGGCAGCGGTACGTGTTGACCCCACGATGTCGGTGAAGAGGATCGTTCCGAGAACCCGGTCGAGCGGCCGGGTGGCCCGGGTCCCGGTGAGGAACGTCTCGACCTCGTCCAGCACAGCATCGAAATCCCCCGCCTGAATCGGGTAGGTGTCCGTGCCCGGGAGCTCGACATAGGTGGCGCCGGGGATGTGGTCCGCCAGGTAACGGCTGAAAGTCGCCCGATGGTGCCAGGCATCGGTGCGGCCGATCACGAGCGTCGGCACCTGGATCGAGGGGAGTATCGAGCGCACGTCCAGATCGGTGACCCACCTGTACATCGCCGTCGCGGTGCCGCGCGGCTGCGACAAGCGCTGGTACTTGCGGTACCAGTCTCGAAACCGGGCGTCTTTCGCCATCCCCGGTGCGGTGAGATCGAGGATGTCCGGGGTGACGCCCCAGTTGTCCTCGTATCTGTCGATCAGACGCTGGTACGTCTCGGCGGGCATCCCGATCCCGTAGTCGGTGTCCCTCTTCCATCTGGCATAGCTGTTCACCAGCACCAGCGAGGTCACCCGGTCGGGATGCGTGGCCGCGAGCATGATGGCCATCGGACCGGCTTCGGTGTCGCCGAGGACGGCGTAACTGGTCAACCCGGCCTCTTCGGCCGCCAGCCTGCCGTCGTCCGCCCACTCCTCCAGTGTCGGGATCGAGTGGAGCGGGACCGGGTCGGACACGCCGGAACCTCGCTTGTCGAAGTCGACGACCCGGGCGAACGAGCCAAGACGACCGAGATAGCGAGCCATGCGCGGCTCGTCCCACATGACGTCCAGGTTCTGCAGCCAGCTCGTCACCATCAAGAGCGCGAGGTCGCCTTCGCCGAACACCTGATAGGCCACATATCCGGCGTCGGTTGCGACGTACCGGGTCTCCGGAGTCGAGATCATGTCGAGAAACTAGGGGAAGTCCGGCCGGCGGCCGGGCTTCCCGGGCTCAGACGGCGATCCAGATCAACCGCAGCGCGGCCAGAGCCAGAACTGCCAGGACCACGTTCTGGAACGTCCGCTGCGACAAGCGGTCTCCCAGCCTCATCGCCGGGCGCATCGCCAGCAGTGCCGGGACCGTCGCGATGGCCGCGGCGATCAGCCGGTCCTGGTTGTACCCGCCGAAGAGTGCGAGCGAGACGATCTGGACGATCCCGAGGATTTGAAACGGTATGGTCACTGCGAGCACGAAGGCGGCCCGCTCCAGCTTCAGCGAATGGACGTAGGTCCCGATCACCGGCCCGGATGCGCCGGTTCCTCCCTGGAGGATCCCTCCCAGAAGTCCGGCGGGCGCCGACAAGCGCTTCGCCCAGGTGGGGCTGAGGGTGAAGTCCTTGTTCAGCAACGACCAAACGATGTAGGCGAGGATGATCGCGGCAAGGGCCAGGGTCATGACCCTGCTATCGATGTTGAGCAGCACCCAGGCTCCGATGACCGTTCCCACCGCACCTGCCACCAGCAATGGCCACAGGAACCAGGCCACCTCGAGGGTCGATCCTCTGGTGTCCCAGAGCAGCCAGGTGTTGGCAATGACAGTCGGGATGGCTATGACCGTGACCGCGAACTCGAGCCCCATGACACCGGCGAGGACCGGGACGATGAGGAGCGGCGCGCCGATTCCGGTGACACCCTTGAGGAAGAAACCGACGAGCACCGCGGTGATGACGAGGACGATCTCGGCCGGTTCCATGTTCTGCTCGGGATGGCGGGGCTACAAGCCGGCCTGATCCCACCAATACCGGATCATCAGCGCCGCCTCGGGACCGGCATCGTCCTGCCAGTAGTGGCCGGCGTGACGCAGGTCGTAGGTCGTTCGATCGGTGAGGATCGACTCCCAGCGGCGCTTCTCGGTGCCCCGAAACGCCGGGTCCTGATCGGCCCAGAAGAGCAGGGCCGGCTTGTCCGCGATCGCGCCGAGGCGGCTCTCGATCGACCTCAGGAAGTCGGCGGACCCGGTCAGCTCACGGGGAAAGACACGGACGGGGAGCCGGGACTCTTGATCGGGGAACGGTCCCCGCCACATCGCCATCTCGCGACCGGAAGGGCTGCGCCGGCGCATCGCCCGGCGCACGAACACATTGACGAACACGTTGGCCCGATCGACGAGGAACTCACCTGTTCGCCCCTCACCCAGAGCGCTCGAGAATCTCTGGGTCGCATTGTCGGTGCGGGGCCAGGCCCAGGTGTTGCCCAGGATCATCGCCTTCACACGATCCGGGCGCTCGAGGATGGCGGCGAGGCCGATCGGCCCGCCCCAGTCCTGCATGACCGGGGTCAGGTCGCTCAGCCCCAGGGCATCGATGAACTTCCCGACCACGACGGCATGCTCCGCGGGGGTGAACCCATAGCCCTCTGCTGCCTTGGACAGCCCGAACCCCGGGTAGTCGATGGCGATGCAGCGGAACCGGTCGGAGAGGAACGGGACCATGCGTCGGTAGAGGAACGACCAGGTTGGATTCCCGTGCAGCATGAGCAGCGCTGGGCCTTCGCCCTCGTCCAGGTAGTGGATCTGCGCGCCGTCAATCTCCTGCCAGTGGCTGACGAACGGGTATTGATCTTCGAGGAACCAGTCGGGCCGATCCACCGAGGCAACGGTAGTGGCCGGTCTGAGGGGGCGTGAATGGAAACCCCGCCGGCAGGGGCGGGGTCTCCACTCTCCCGAGGCTCAGGTCGGCTGGTTGGAGCGGCCCATCGAGCCGATCACGACTGCTATGCCGAGGACCACCAGGGCGATCGGGCCGATATAGCGGAGATCGCTGATCTGCAGCGTCCACACGTCGAGCGCCTCCAGAATGAAGGCGACGCCGATCATCAGGTAGAGCACTCCGGCGAACAGGGTGCCTTTATGCAGTCTCATCTATCCACCTCGATGTTCCCCGCTGCCACGTCGAGGTCGAGTGTCAGCGTCACGTCGGCGGTTTCGAAACCGTCGCTGGTGTAGGTCTTGGATACCGATATACCGTCACTGGTCTCACCGAGCAGGTCGATCTGACCGGCACCGGCCGACGCATCGATCGTGACCGGCACGTCGGCGGGCAGGATGATCGTCATGTCGCCTGCTCCGATGGTGGCGGCCACCTCGGCGGACTCGGTCATAGTCAAGTCACTCAGGTCGAGCCTCAGCTCACCCACCCCCACGTCATACCGGGGGGCTAGCAACGCCTCGTTGCTCACCCGGATGTCGCGCTGCCCGATCCCGCCGTGGAAGGCGTTCTCGGGTGCGGCCGCAACGGCCAGCACCGCGAGGCTCACGAAGACCCCGGCGACGACCAGACCCGTGTGCGGGCCGTCGAATGCGCCGACGATCAGGGCAATGCCCATGACGGCGAGGACGGCAGGCAGGACGATCGCGACCTTCAGGTTGATGACATCGATTGCGTCGAGAAGCCACAGGCTGCCGACCACGACCAGAAGGGCCCCCGTGACCACCGCCGCATATGGGCGACGGGCCGGAGCCGGGACGGTCTCGGTCCCTGTCTTCTCGAGTGTGTCAGTTGTGTTCACGACGACTCCCAAGGAACAGGAGCCCTGCGCCGGCAGCGATGATGGCCAGTGGCCACATCACTTCGTCGAACCAGGGCACCAGGCTGTTGAACAAGAGCATCAACCCGACGCCGATGAGAACGACTCCGGCGACCATCGGCCCATGCTCTCCGAGGCTCGCCTGCGCGCCCGTCTGGGCTTCGTCCTGTCCGGCTTCCGGGATGACGATCCACGCGATCACGTAGATCAGGATGCCTGCACCACCCGCCAGGGTGACGATGACGAAGGCGAGCCTGAACCACAGGGGATCGGTGTTGAAATACCGGCCCAACCCGCCGCACACTCCTCCGATCACTCGATCTTCGGTGCTGCGGTACAACCGCGCACGCGGCTTGTCGGCGTCTACGGTCGGCGGACCGGTTTCGAGCTGCGTCATACGCAACCTCCTTCCGCCCCCACCATGCCGTGAGCCTACGCGAGAGTCCAGTGCCAAAAGGCCCTGTCGGTGGAGACTGTCACGCCGGAGCGGGAACTGCGTCCAGTACCAGGGCGGCGGCGTCGAACGGGTTCATCTGACGGCCGTTGTGACGTGCTGCCTGCAGCGTCGGGTCGTCGAGTGAGTCGGCCATCCCTGAGAGCATGTCGAACAACCATCTCACCAGGGGCCAGGGATGGAGCCCGATGCGGTCTCGCACCTCCTCGGCAGCGCCCAACGCAACCATCCCCATGTCGGCGCGCCCCTCGTTGAAGGACAACGACGCGGCTGCCTCCAGGGCGTAGCAGATGCCCTCGCGGTAGTTCATGCGGCGAAACAGGTCGAAGGAGCGGCGCAATGCCTCCCGCGCCTCGCCGAGCCTGCCGGCGCCGACATGGGTGAACCCGAGTTGCGCCTCGGCCAGCCCGATCAGCGCCCCGTTCCCGAGCTCGACACCCAGATCCCGCGTCTTGAGCTGCAACTTCTCCGCCGTTTCGTGATCGCCATGCGAATTCGCCAGGATCCCGAGCCCGATCAGGGCATAGCCCTCCCCCCATCGATCACCGAAGCCTCGGAATCTGGCCAGTGCGATGTCCAGGGCGCGGCGTGTCTCCTCCGGGTCCTCGCCGAGGGCGGGCCCCAGGAGGGCGGAGAGGAAGTCGGCCCAGTTGTGGCAGTCGATGTCGCCGCTCCCCTCCAGCAACTCGAGGGCGCGATCGATGGATTGGCGGGATCCGGCGTACTCCCCCATCTCGTACCCGATTGCGCCCAGCAGCCACCAGTAGCGGGCCTGGAGGAGGTCGTCGAGGGTGTCGGGCTCGGAGACATGACCGAGCCAGCGGGCCCCGTCGCGGAGGTGGTTGCCGATCCAGAGGAAGACCCAGAGCCCGTAGCAGAGCCGGATCATCGATGCCTGGTCTCGCTGAGAGACGAGCCGTTCGAATGCCACCTCGATGTTGTTCCAGTCATTTGCGAGACGCTCGACGACTGAGGCCTGCTTCACACCGCGCAGGTCGGGCATGGCGCTCTCGGCCAGGCGAACGTAGTAGTCGGCGTGGCGGTCCTTCACCCAGTCGTAGTCACCGGACTCGTGGAGCCGGCGCAGGCCGAACTCTCGAATAGGCGCCAGCATTCGCAGCCGCCCCTCTCCACCGTGAGCGGCCAGAACCAGGCTGTTCTCCACCAGCGCCATCAACTGGTCGACCACGTCGCCCTCCTCCACTGCGACCTCCTGGGCCGATTCGACCGTGAATCCACCGTGGAACACGCACAGTCGGTTGAACAGCGTCTGCTCTTCCCTGGTCAGGAGCTGATAGCTCCAGTCGATGGCCGCGTCGAGGGTCCTCTGCCGGGTGGGGGCGTCGGCCGCTCCCGCCCCCAATGCGTCGAGCGAGTTGGAGAGACGGTCGGACAAGGCCCTCGGGCTGAGCATGCGAAGGCGGGCTGCGGCCAGTTCTATTGCAAGGGGAAGTCCGTCGACGATGCGCACGATGGAGGCGACGGGAGAGGCATTCTCCTCATCGATGGCGAAACCGGGCATCACGGCGAGCGCCCGATCCCTGAAGAGCTTGACGGCGGCCGAGGCCGAAACGGACTCGGCACGCTCGGAGTCGGTGTCGGGCAGGCCCAGAGGATCCAGGGTGTACTCGTACTCGCTCATGATGCGCAAAGGCACCCGACTGGTGGCGAGGATCTTCAGGCCGGGGCTCCGACCCAGGAGGGCCCCGACCTCGGTCCCTGCGGCAACCACCTGCTCGAAGTTGTCCATGAGGAGAAGTACCTGCTGGTCCTGGAACTCACTGGACAGGGCTTCGATCGCGTCACCTTCGATCGGAATGCCCGCCGCCTCGCCGATGGCGAGCAATACCTGGGACGGATCGGAGAGCGGTGCGAGATTCACGAAGTAGACCCCGTCCGGGAAGGACGAGGCGAGCTCTTCGGCGACAGCCAGCGCCAGACGCGTCTTTCCGATGCCACCAGGTCCGGTGAGTGTGGCGAGTCGCACCTGGGGCCGGCTCATCATCTCCATCATCGCGGTGAGCTCGCGTTCCCGACCGACGAGGCTGGTTGGGGCCGGGGGAAGACGGACCCGGGTGGTGGAGCGGGCTCGGGGTGGGGGGAACTCGGACATGAGGCCCGGCGCCACCAGCTGGAAGAGCCTTTCGGCCCGTGCCAGGCCCTTGAGCGCGAACGAGCCGAGCTCGATCAGGCGCCACTCGTTGCCTTCGATCGCCGGCTCGACGAGCTCCCGCACCGGGGCGGTGAGGACGATCTGACCGCCATGCGCCGACGAGGCCACCCTCGAGGCGCGATGTACGTCCAGACCGACATAGCCCCCGGAGCCGACCCGAGCAGTGCCGGTGTGTAGCCCTAGCCGGCACAGGACGGCAACCGACTCGGGAAAGGACCTACTCGCCAGCCCGAGTTGAATCGCCACGGCCGCCTGCACCGCCTCGAATGCATCCCGGAAGACGGTGAACACCCGCTCGCCTTCGAGGTCGGCCGTGCCCCCGTGCGCTCTCGTGACCCTGTCTACCACCTCGTGGTAGCCCGAGAGGACCTCGGCGTAGCGGTCCTCGAGCTGCTCGAGCAGCGGCGTGGATCCCTCGATGTCGCCGAACATGAAAGTGAGGGTCCCAAGAGGCAGGGAGCTTGGCTGACGCCCGGTTGCTGCAAACCGCTCCGACAACAGCGAGGCGAGATCATCGACCAACATCTCGGCAAGGTCGCCGGGGGACTCGAAGTTGCGGACCGTGCTGCCGTCGGCCCGCATCTGATCGATGAGACGGGCGAGCATGAGCTCCCTGTCCGCCGAAGGCTCCTTGAGGTAGACCAGCCTGGGGAGCCCCGAGCTCCGGAGATACTCCTCTTCGAGGTCGGACATTGGTTTGTCCCCCGTGACCCATCCGTAGGACTGCCAGTAGATGCCCACGAAGATGTCGGCTCCCTCAGGTGCCTCATCGCCTTTGCCTGCCCGGGCGCCCAGGTCGACTCCTGCGGGGACGAGGCGGAGTGTCTTGATCGCCGACTTGGCGGCCTCACGCTCCGGAGCCAGCTCACCGAGTGTCGATGAGACGAAAACCCTCAATCGCTCGACGGGGTCGCTGTCGCCGGCCTGAGAGCCGGGTTGTTCGTCGGCCTCCCGAACCACACTCACACGCTCAACGCTACCCGGGTGAAAACGGGTTGCGGAAACCCGCCCCGGGTCCCGGCGGGAGGTGTCATCGGACCCTATCCACGAGCCTCGATCCGGTCTGCAATGACAGCAACAGGAGGAAGGAGGCGGAGGTGGGTTACTCGGATCATCTGGATTCAGGCGGTTTGGCGCCCACGGTGGCAGGGCACCCGATCAAGTCGGGAGGGTTCTCTCTTTTCGGCTGGCTCTCCGTGGCGGTGGTGGTCGTGCTCTGGGCGCTGTTCGCCATCGCGCTCTGGACGTCTCCGAGCAGTCTCACCGATGTGTGGGAGTGGGTCGACGCTCTGCCCACGGCGGCAAAACTGGTGGTTTGGGTGATCGGCCTCCCCTGGATGGCCGGGATCGCCATCCTGCAGTCGGATTGGCCCGATCTGCTCCAGATCGCCCTCGTCGCCGGTCTCGCGCTCGGCAGCATCTGGACTTTCTGGCCGAAACGGGCCGGCTGACGGCGGAGACCCGGAGATCCGGCTAGCGGTCCAGGTGCTCCCAGGCGTCCGCCGGGAGACCGGTGTGAAGGCTGAAACGGGGCAGGAAGAATTGGACCAACGGCCCAATGGCGATCGCGAACACGATCGTGCCGACCCCGAACGTCCCGCCCAGCATCCACCCGATGGCGAGGACCGTGATCTCGAGTGAGACACGGGTCAGTCTTATCGAGGGGCCTCGTCTGGCGATGGCGGTCATCAGCCCGTCGCGGGGCCCGGGCCCGAGGTTGGCTCCGATGTAGAGGCCTGAGGCCGCCCCGATCACCAGCACACCGATGATCAGCATGACCCAGGAGATCATGCCGGTTTCGGCCTCGGGGATGACCAGGGAGGCGAGGTCGATGACCACACCGATGATCACCGCGTTGAGCAGGGTCCCCAACCCGAAGGGCTCCCTGAGGGGCAACCAGAGGAGTAGGACCGTGGCCGAGACGATGATCGACCAGATGCCGATGGTGAGCCCGAACTGGTTGGCCAGGCCCTGGTGGAGCACGTCCCAGGGAGGCACGCCGAGACCCGATTGCAGCATCGAGGCGAGCCCCACGCCGAACAGGATGAGGCCCGCGACCAATTGACCCAACCGCAGGCGGATGCGCGCACCCGAGACCGGGATCAGGTACTTACTCATCGACGGCGCTCGTTTCGACTCGGGGAGGCGGGAAAGTAGAACCCGATCTTCACCCGGCCAATTCCTGCCAGGAGCCACCGCCCTGGGAGCGCATTTATCCTGCCTCATGGTCGAGCTTGGATTCGCCCCTTCAGAAGATCCTTTCGTGGTCCTGCACGGG
>JBFYOJ010000181.1:0-4705 GCA_041303885.1 Acidimicrobiia bacterium
TGGAGGACGCCCGCTTTGTGCGATTCGTCGACGACGACGGGTCCGTCATCTACTACGCCACCTACACGGCCTACGACGGGTTGAGGATCCTCCCGCAGCTGATCGAAACCTCCGACTTCAACAGCTTTCGGATGACCACGATGAGCGGTCCGACCGCCTATCACAAAGGCATGGCGCTCTTTCCGCGCAAGATCGACGGCGGGTACGCCGCACTCTCCCGTCATGACCATGAGACCACCTTCATCATGCAGAGCAAGAGCCTCCGGGAATGGTCAAACGCCGATGCCGTGCTGGTGCCCGAGCATGGCTGGGAGGCAGTCCAGACGGGGAACTGTGGTTCGCCGCTCGAAACCGAGGCCGGCTGGCTGGTGATCACCCACGGGGTGGGCCCGATGCGCCGCTACGTCCTCGGCGCGGTCCTCCTCGACCTGGAGAAGCCCAACAAGCTGATCGGCCGTCTCCAGGAGCCGCTGCTCGAACCCGACGAATCCGAGTCCTTCGGATACGTTCCCGATGTCGTCTACTCGTGCGGCTCGATGATCCACGACGGCAGACTGATCCTTCCCTACGGCTGTGCCGACCACTCCATCAGAGTCGCTGTCGCCCCGGTGGAGCGGATCCTGGCGGAGATGTCATAGCGATCAGGTTCGAGTAGACGCGGGAGTAGGAGTCCGCCATCTTCTTGTGGCTGAACCGCCGCTCGGCCACGGACCGACAGGCTTCCCGTGAGAGCGAGCCCACCTTGGCCACCGCCTCGACGGCGGATCCGACGTCCTCGACCAGGTACCCCGTCTCACCGTCGTCGATGATCTCGGGCATGGCCCCCATGCGCCAGGCGACCACGGGAGTTCCAACGGCCAGACTCTCCACCACCACCAACCCGAAAGGCTCGTGCCAACGGAGAGGCATCAGCGTGGCCCGGGCACCGGCGAGAAGCTCGGCCAGCTCGGGGCGAGCAAGGTCGCCGAGGTATTCGACCTGGCTCTCCGGGACATCGCGCATCGTGTGCTCGAAGTACTCACGGTGGCGTGGTTCGACCATCCCGGCCATGCGGAGCGGGATACCGGATCTCAAGGCGATCTCGATTGCGAGATCGGGCCCTTTCTCCGGCGCCATCCGGCCGGCGAAGACCAGATAGCCGCCGGCACCGGAGCCGAGCGGGAAATCGACGGTCCTGATCCCGTTGGGAATGGTGGCCACGTAGTTCAGCTGGGGGAGATAGGAGCGCTCCTGGTGGCTCAGCGAGACGAAGGGCATGTCGGCGTAGCGAATCAACAGCTCGTGGTTTGCCGAGTTCCAAGCCGCACCGTGCAGGGTGGTGACCAGAGGGATGGGGAGAAGCCTGCTGAAGACGAGCGCGTGGACGTGGAGATGTGAGTGGACGACATCGAACTGGCCGTCGGCCGCCGCTTCCATGGCTGTGGCGAGGTGAGCTTCCTCCTCGAGACGCGCGTCTCGTTCGCTGGTGTCCAGCGGCTCCGTGACCGTTGCCACCAGTCGCGCCCTGGTCACCGAGCCCTCCGGGGCGAAGAGGGTGACATCGTGCCCGATCTCGACCAGACGTTCGGTCAGGTCGTGGGTCACCCGCTCCCATGGGCCATACCCGGGCGGGGGATACTGATGGCTGATCGGCGCCACCATCCCGATGCGCATGCTCACCCGGACAATTGTGGCGCGTGTCCGGGCCTGGTGTTCACACCCGCCGTCACGACCAGGGAGTAGGTTTGGTAGGGCGCAAGAGCGCCTGTCCACACAGGAGGCCGGTGGCTATGGACGACCTGACCGGTACCGTCGTGGCGGTCATCGACGACCGCGAACAAGCCCGCGAGGCACTGCTCGCGCTGGCGTCCGCCGGATTCGCTGCTGAACTCCTCCACGGGGACGAAGGACGGGCGCTGCTGGGCAAGGAGACCGGCGAAGGGTTCACTTCGATAGTGAGGCGACTCGTCCTCGACTCCGGCGACGAGACGAGCATCGCGGAGCGCATGGATGAGGCCCTTGCCAGGGGCGCCTACATAACCTCGGTCGACATCTCGTCGGACCAGGTGCATGAAGTGGTCCTGATCTTGGAAGAGCACGGTGGTCACGACATGTGGCGGCTCGGTGAATCGAGCCACGACCGGCTCCAGAGCGAGCCCGAACCCGGCTGATCCGGGTCGATCTCTGTCTCCCGGCCACCACCTCTTTATGGGTCGAATCGCGTTTGCCGCAGGAATCGGTCGGGTAAGTGGCAGCCTGGAACCAGGAAACCCCATGCCTTACGATCTCGAACCACGCCCCGACACGGATGAGACCGTGCAGAAGATCGCCGCGGCCTATACCGACGCCGCGGTCGCCCACAGTGTCGTAGTCGACCTCGTGGAGGCTTCGTTGACCGAGGCCGACGTCACGGTGATGCACCCGTGGCCCGTGGCGATATGGGCCCAACAAATGGACAGGGTGCGATTCCTGGACCACCCGGTTCGGACCGCGCTCCTGGGTGGGCTGATCCTCGGGGGTGTTGCCTCGGTCAGTGCCCGGCTCTGGGCGAACCCCGACCATTGGATGATCTACGGTCTGCTCGGGGTGGTCTTGGGTGTCATGGCCGGCTCGGTGGCCGGGGCGCTGACGGCGACCAGCCCGCCCCACTGGCACGACCGCCTCCTGGGAGACCCCCTGGGTGCCGTGACGGTGGAGGTCAGCACGACCGATCACCGATCCGCCGACGTGGCGCGGCTGGTGATGGCCAGTCACGACCCTGCCCTGGTTCAGGCGCACGAGGAGCCGGGGCCCCGACCCCCCTCCGAGCGTGTCCTTTGGGAGCACGAGGAAGGGCTTTCCCCTCTCGAGGAACTGGGCACCTGGTTGGAGACGAGATCGGTCGAGAAGTCAGAGGAGGAGCGAAGAAGCCGCGGCCGTCATCTGGCTCCGGACCGTGGACTGGGCGCTCTCAAGAAGAGGGGCCCCGAGCCGGGATAGACGGGACCTGCTCGAGCCAGGAGACGGCCACGTCGAAGAACGGCTCTTCCCCCCGATCGATCAGGTCTGCGACGCGACTCGTCTCCGATCTCGCCCGCTCGATCATCCCCCGTGGGTAGCCGAAGCTGACCTGATGCTCCTCGAATTCGTCCTCGTCGTCGATAGGCACGGTGCCGTCGTCGAGTACCAGGACGTCGAGGTCGAGATCGATCATCTCCACGATCCCCTCGCACCAAACTGGTTGGGTGGCGATATCCACATAGTGCGAGATCCCACTCCCGGGCCCGTTGTAGTGGAGCACCCACCATCCGTCCCTGGGGAAACACTGGACAGCAGCCTCTCACGTCCGGCGCCACGGGATCTCCCCCTTCCAGCGCGCGCTCCCCTGGGGCAGGCCGACCCATCGACCGAAGCGGTCATCCCCGAGCAAGACGCCGGAGAACCCCCAATGCGGGATATCCGGGTACTTGAGGAACTGCACGGTGACCGGCTCCATGATGGGGCCCATTCTGACTCGGCGAGCCGGGTCAGAGATATTTGCACTATGGCGATAGTGCTAATACATTTCCGTGATCATTCGGTAACTAACGATCTGGGAGAATCGGTGAGACGTGTCATTGCCCTAGCCCTGCTCGGCACACTTGTCCTGACTGCCTGTGGACCCTCTGGCGCCGACACCGAAGGCCCGCTGGTTGTCTACTCGGGGCGAAGCGAGGAGCTCGTCGCTCCCCTCATCGACCGGTTCGAGGTGGAGTCCGGGATCGAGACCGAGGTCCGCTATGCCGGTTCCGACGAGCTGGCTGCCACCCTGCTCGCCGAGGGCGAGGGCTCCGAGGCCGATGTGTTCTTCGCCCAGGACCCGGCGTCGCTGGGTGTGGTGGCCGAGATGATGTCCGTGCTCCCCGACGAGACGCTTTCGCTGGTCGACCAACAATTTCAGGACAGCGGCGGTCGCTGGGTGGGCACCTCTGGCCGGGTAAGGGCTCTCGCGTACAACACGAGCACCGACATCCCGCTCCCCGAGACCATCGATGACGTGCTCGATCCGGCATGGTCGGGCCAACTCGGCATCGCCCCCACCAACGGGTCGTTCCTCGCCTTCGTGGCAGCGATGATCCTCGAGCGAGGCGAGGACGGGACGAGGCAGTGGCTCGAGGCGCTGGCCGCCAACGACCCGGTGGATTTCGAAGGCAATGCTCCAATCGTGGAGGCCACGGACAGCGGAGAGATCGAGGGTGGGTTGGTCAACCACTACTACCTGCTCCGGCTCCGTGCCGAGGGACTCGGCCAGAACACCGAGAATCACTTCATCCCGGGGGGTGACGTGGGCTCGCTGGTCATGCCGGCCGGTGTATCGATCCTGTCCAGCACGGCCCGCCCGGAGGCTGCGCAGCAACTCGTGGACTTCCTCCTCGCAGTGGGCGCCCAGAGCTATTTCGCCACCGACACCTTCGAGTTCCCCCTCATCGACGGTGTGGCCCAGCCAGAGGACGTGCCGCCCCTCGTGGAGATCAACGCGCCCGATGTCGATCTCAGCGAGCTCGCCGACGTCCTCGACCTGGCGACCCAGCTGGTGGCCGAGGCCGGTCTGGTGTGAGTTGACCGCGGGGCTGGCCACCGCACCTCGCTCCCGGGCGGGGCCGAACCGGTACCGCGGGGGCTGGGGATGGTGGGTCGCAGCCGGGATCGCCCTGCTCCCGGCGCTGATCCCCCCGGTCAGCCTGCTCATCCAGGTTCTGGGAAGTGG
>JBFYOJ010000182.1:0-14994 GCA_041303885.1 Acidimicrobiia bacterium
GTGGTGCTCCCCTTCGAGGGTGAGCAGCAGGCGATCGACCTGGGCAACGACGTCCTCTACGGGCTGGCAGCCTCGATCTGGACCAAGGACATCGGACGCGCGCTCCGTGTGTCGTCGGCTCTCGAGTTCGGCACCGTCTGGGTGAACGATCACATACCGCTCGCCTCGGAGGCCCCGCACGGCGGTTTCAAGCAGTCGGGCTTCGGAAAGGACATGTCCGAGGAATCGGTCCTCGACTACACCATCTCCATGCACGTGATGGTGAAGCACGCCTGAGGGCAGCGACGACTCATGGGAGTGCCGACACGACCTCCCGGAACTCGTCTTCGGTCAGCGCAGCCATCGTCACTGTGCTGATGTTGCCTTGCCCCCCAAGCGTAAGCAGCGCCTTGGCAGCGGCCTTCGCGTCCGGAGCCTCGATGACGGTCACGATGTCGTACTGGCCCATGGTCAGATAGAACTCTTTGATCGTCACCCCGTAGGCAGATTCCAATCCAGATCTCGCCGCGTCGAGGCGTTCGGGACTTCCTTTGATCGCCTTCACCCCCTGAGCGGTGTAGTTGCCGAGTGTTATGTACGTCGCCATGTGACTCCTCTCGCGCGACCAACGAAACCTACGCGCCGGCGAAGCCGGATGTGGAGGCTCAGGTCTCGAATCGCTCGTCACGCCAGCGCAATGCCTCCTTCAGGCCCTGCTCGGCGGCGATCCGCTCGAACTCCTCGCGTTCGGGCACCCGGGCCGACTCGATGACCGCACCGATCTCGATCCCCGCCAACAGTGCCTCTCTGAACCCGGCGATCTCCCAAGACCGGTTGATCGCCTTCTTGGTGAGGCTCATGGCGACAGGGTCGACCACGGCCAGCTCCCGGGCGAGGCGCATCGTGGCCTGATCCAACCCGTCGCGGGGCACCACCCGGTTGACCAGCCCGATCCGCTCGGCCTCGGCTGCACCGACCCGGTCGTCCCCGGTCAGCAGCAGCTCCTTGGCCCGTCTCGCCCCGATCAGCCACGGCATCACGTGGGCCACGACGGTCGAACCGAATCTGATCTCCGGCTGGCCGAACACGGCGTCTTCCGACGCGACTGCCAGGTCACACATCATCATCAGGTCACATCCACCGGCCAGGCAGTGGCCGTGGACCTGGGCGATGATCGGTTTGGGGTGATCGAACACCTCGAGGAGCCGGTCGAGACTCTGCCGGAGCGTCCCCAAGACGGCGGAGCCCTCCGAGGGGGACTCCTCTGTGAGGTCATAGCCGGCGCAGAAGGAACGACCCGCACCGGCGATGATCAGAACACGGACATCCGGGTCGACGGCTGCCGCCGCCAGGGCCACCGACAGGGCTTCGACCAACTCGACATCGAGCGCGTTGTGTTTGTCGGGCCGATTCAGCGTCAGCCGCCGCACGGAGCCAGAGTCATCGACCAGGAGCACGCCACCCATCAACGCCTCTTCATCAGCGCATCCACGGCGACGGCACCGGTCGGGCCGGCTATCACGGGATTGACGTCGATGGCCCGGAAGACTCCGGCCGAGTCGAGGGCCAATTCGGAGAATCGCGAGATCACGTCGGCAAGGGCATCGAGATCGGCAGGCGCCGACCCGCGGGCGCCATCGAGCACCGGACGCAGCCGGAGCTTGTCCAGAGCAGCCAGCGCCCGTGACCGGTCGACAGGGGGCAGCAACGCGACCCGATCCGCCATGACCTCGATCATCGTCCCTCCCGCGGAGACTATGACCACGGGACCGAATTGCTCGTCGCTGATCATCCCCAAACCGATCTCGACCCCACCGGCCACTTGCTCCGAGATCAGCGCTCGGGGGCCGAGCCGCGCCGCCATGTCCCGATAAGCCGCGAGCAGGTCCGACTCGTCCTCCAGGCCCAGCACCACCCCCCCGGCCTCGGTCTTGTGATCGATCGACTCGCCCGTCTTGAGCACGACGGGAAATCCGATTCTGGACGCCGTCTCGGCGATGCTCTCGACGTCATCGGCCATCTCGACGACAGGTGTCGGGATCCCGTACGCGGCAAGGAGGGCCAGGGCACCCGCCTCCCCGTCGATGTCGGGTCGCGTCTGTGGGGCCGCGTCCGAGAGCCTGGGCGCCATCGGCGGCTGCTCAGAGCGAATGTGCCGGTCCAGGAGATGCCTGAGCGCCCGCAGCGCCGTCTCGGTCCCTTCGAGCACCGGGATCCCCGCCTCACGGAGTCGGCTTGCCTGGATCGGATCGACCGTTGTGGCCAGATTGGCCAGGACCGCAACCGGCTTGGCAGTGCCTTCCGCCACCCTGAAGGCCGCGCTCGAGTACGCATCGTCGGGCCTCTCCTCCGGGGTGAGATCGACACAGAAGACCACGGCTCCAATGGCCGGATCCCCTGCCAGGGCGAGCATCGATTCCACGAACACCTCTTCGGCATCGCGCCCCGTCCCCCACGCGTCGACGGGATTCGCCGCTTCGAGACCCGGATCGAGCACCGCGGAAAGGCGCTCTGTGGTGGCCCGGCTCACCTCGGGCAGGGGCACCCCGACCCGATCCGCGGTGTCGATCAAGAGTGCCCGCTCCCCGCCGGAGTCGTGGGCCGCGCCCAACCCGGGAGCAGTCGCCCGACGGCCGGCAGAGAACAGCTCGACCGTGTCCGCCATCTCATCCATGCACCACACCCGATGCACCCCGTGCGCTTCGAAGAGCGCCTCATAGACCGCATCATCACCTGCCAGCCCCTCGCTGTGGGTCAGAACTGCTTGCCGGCCCCGGCTGCTCGCACCGACCTTGAGCGCAACCACAGGGACATCGCGCCTCTCCGCCTCGGCCAGGGCGTTGCGAAAGCCATCGGGATTCCTGATCGTCTCGAGGAACAGGGCAAGGACTCTCGTGCTCTCCAACTCCAGAGCCCATTTCATGTATGCGTCCATGGAGGTGTTGATCTCGAGCCCGGTCGAGACCACGACGTTGTACCGGATGCCCCGCCGGTTGTGCAGCATCGCCGAGAAGAGCGACCCCGAGTGACTGAGGAATGCGACTCCTCCCGGCTGCAGGTCGGGTGGCTGGTAGAAGCCACAGATCCTGATCCGGTCTTCGACATTGAGAAAGCCCATACCGTTGCCACCGCATATCGGAGCCCCGGCACCGTCGGCTAGAGCGCGGAGACGGTCTCGAAGCGGGATGCCGGATGCCGATTGGCCATGGCAGCTGGCGAAGATGGCGACCGAGCGAGAGCCCAACGCCATTGCCCTCTCCATCTCACTCTCCAGACGCTCGTTCGCGACGGCCAACACGGCGAGATCGACGGGCCCGGCCAGATCATCGAGAGAGGAGAGGGCCCGGATCCCGTGCACCGACTCGTAGCGAGGGTTGATCGGGAACACGTCACCGGAGAAGCCTCCGGACACGAGTTGGCGGATGGTCTGATCGCCGACCGACCCTGCTCGCTCACTGGCCCCCACGATCGCAACGGATCGCGCCTTGAGCATGGGGTCGAGTGGAATCATGGGTGAGTCGGCCTGAACCGTCGTTCAGCGTAACCAGGAGGGTTCGCGCGCCGCAATGGGATCCGGGCCTGTGCCAGTATGCCTCCGTGAGCCCCAGACCGAGTCTGACCGAGAGCCGCCGGAACGAGATACTGGCCGCGACGAGCGCGACCATCGCAGACCGGGGTCTCTGCGAGACACGCATCGCCGATATCGCAGATCACATCGGGGCGAGCCCGGCCCTCATCCTCTATTACTTCCCTTCCAAGGCCGCGCTCTTGACCGAGGCGCTGATCTTCCAGGACCAGGTCTTCCACGAGGCAGTCAAGGGCGAGCTCGAGAGCGCCGGCTCGGCAGCCGAGAAGCTCTCGATCTTGATAGATGCCAGCTGCCCCTCCGGGTCCAGCGAGCCCGGCGAGCCGGATGGGTGGTTGCTCTGGCCGGCGGCTTGGGAGATGTCGCGTCACGACCCGACGCTCGCCGCCGCTCGGGCGAGATTGGACGAGTCATGGCGGGCACATATAGCGGCGATAGTTCGCGATGGGATCAAGGAGGGCGAGTTCGCCAAAGTGGATTCGGGCGACTTCGCCATCCAACTCGCCGCCCTGCTGGACGGATTGGCCATCGAGGTGATGCTCGGCGACCCGACCGTGGATGCGGGGCGCATGCGGAAGCTCGCCGAGGACTTCGTGTCGATGGCATTGAAGATCCCGGCGGATTGACCGACACGGGCACTGAACCGCGGTTTAGTGTTCGGCCCCGGCTCGGCGAGGAGGAAGACGATGGCGTATCACCCGAGAGAGAACTGGAAACCGACCCTCAGTAAGAGGGTCTACACCCGCAGGGACTTCATCCAGAGGGCCGCACTTCTGGGAATCGCCGTACCTGTGCTTCCCAGCCTTCTGGCCGCATGCGCGGAGCGGGATGCCGAGGATGGGGTGGCTTTGGCGATCGGCACCCCGGCCAGCCCCACTCAGCAGCCGCTTTTCGAGGACAACCCGGCCATCGAGTCAGGTCTGCCTCCCGAGGAGGGCCCCCTCCTCCTCTACAACTGGGAGGACTACATCAACCCCGAGATCATCCCTCTCGCTTCGGAGGCCCTCGGTGTCGAGATCCAGGAGACCACTTTCATCAACGAAGAGTCGGCACTCGCCGCCCTGTCCTCCGGTGAGGCGCAGTACGACGTCTGGTTCCCCACCTCGCAGCGAGTTCCAGTGGCGGTGGCGGCTCAGTTGATCCAGCCGCTCAACCACGACTACCTGCCCAACCTCGGCGCCAACATCTGGCCACAACTCGCCGACCCCTACTACGACAAGGGGTCCCGCTACACGGTCCCCTATGTGACCTACACCACCGGCATCGGGTGGCGGATCGACCTGGCCGACAGTGCCGACATCGAAGGGCAGGCTAACCCGTGGGACGTCTTCTGGAATCCCAAGTACGCCGGCCAGGCCGGGATGCTCGACTCGTTCACCGACGTGATCGCTCTCGCCCTGTTCCGGAACGGAGTGAAAGACCCGTCAGTCGCGACGGAGGCCGAGCTGGAGGCGGCCGGCGACGCCCTGGTGGAGCTGGCGGACTCGATCCGGTACAACATCGACGTGGCTTACGACGGGCTGCCCAACGGGCGCTACGCCGTCGCCCACGCCTGGTCCGGTGACCTGGTCAACTCCCAGTACTTCTGGCCGGACGGGGTCGACCAGGGCACCACCCGCTACCTGTGGCCGGCCAAGGCGGAAGGGTCGGCAGTGAACGGGCCAATATCGAGTGACACAATGGCCGTGCTCAAGGGGTCGGAGCGCCCGGTTCTCGCCCACATGTTCCTCGACTACATGCTGGGCGCGGACAACGCACTCAAGAACTTCGAGTGGGTCGGCTACCAGCCACCTCAGAACGACCTCACTCCGGAGTATCTGATCGGGGACGAATGGGTGGCCGAGCATCTCGCCCCGGCGCTGGTCGTGCCTGAGGACTTCGAGTTGGGGACGGCCTGGGTCCAAGGACCTCTGGACGCCGAAACCGAGGCGCTGTGGTCCGACCAGTGGACCAGGGCCACCGCCGGCGGATGACCCCGGACTAGCCGGGATGCCGACCAATCTGGCTTCCGGCGCCGAGTACGACACGGTCGGGCAGAAGCGATGGGTGTGGCCCGGGCTCGCCCTACCCGGCATCGTCTGGCTGGTCCTCCTCTTCCTCGTCCCCTTCTACGCCATCTTCGCTGTGGCCATGGGACAGATCGACCCACTGCTTCAGCGCCCGACACCGGAGTGGAACCCGTTCTACTGGGACCCGACCGTATTCGGCGAGGTACTCGCCGGCCTGTTCGGGGGTCAGCTCGGGGTCATCGCCCTGCGCACCATCGCCTATGTGGCGATCGCCAGCCTCATATGCCTGATCGTCGGATACCCGGTCGCTTACTTCGTGTCGCGCAAGGCGGGGAAATGGCGCTGGCTGTGGCTGATCCTGATCCTGGCGCCATTCTGGATCAACTACCTGATGAGGATGATGGCCTGGGTCAACCTGCTCAGCCCGGATGGCCAGGTGAATCGCTGGCTGGAGACGCTGTTCGGAATCACCTCGCCACCCAACTGGCTCGCCGGGATTCCCCTCGTCGTGATCCTTGGGCTGGTGTACGGGTATATCCCCTTCTTCATCCTCCCCCTTTTCGCCGCCCTCGACCGGATCGACGACGCCACACTCGAGGCAGCCCGTGACCTCGGGGCCGGCAACGCCCAGACCTTCTGGCGGGTGACCCTGCCTCTCTCCAAGAACGGTGTCCTCGGTGGGCTGGTTATCATCATGCTGCCGATGTTCGGCGACTACTACACCCCCAACCTGCTCTCCGGCGCGCCCAGCACGCGGATGCTGGGGAACACCATCGACCAGTTCATAAACCAGACCACCAGCCAGGGAGCGGTGGGAGCAGCGCTGACCATCGTGCTGATGATCTTCGTGGCCGGGTTGATGTTCTACTACCTGAGGGCGATCAATCGCGCGGCCGAGGAGGCACGGAGGTGAGCACTGCGACTCGCTCGGTTTCATCAGCTGTCCGCAACCCCTGGGGCAGGCCCCGCGGCCTTCGCCTTGTGACCGGTGTATACGTTCTCTGGTCGCTGATCCCTGTCGGCATCGCCATCCTCTTCTCTTTCAACGCCGGCAGGTCACGAAGTGCGTGGCAGGGGTTCTCGACCCGCTGGTACGTCGGTGACCCCGCTGCGGCCGAGTCGGTTCTCTACGACCAGTCGCTCCGATTCGCCCTCGCCCAGAGCCTCCGCCTCGCCATCCTCACCATGCTGGTGGCGACACCGATCGGTGTTGCCCTGGCCATCGGCCTCGCCCGTTGGAGGGGGCGACTGTCGAAGCCCTCCAACTTCTTGATGCTGTTTCCGCTTGTGACCCCGGAGATCGTGATGGGCGTCGCCCTCTTCCTGGTTTTCGACCTCCTCTACGATTTCGTCCCCTTCGGCACCGCCGCCCAGTTCCTCGGCCATGTCACCTTCTCCATATCCTTCGTGGTGATCATCGTGCGCGGGCGACTCTTCGCCATCGGCCGGGACTACGAGGAGGCGGCGATGGACCTGGGCGCCTCCCCGTGGGAGGCGATGCGACGGGTGTTGCTGCCACTTCTCTCCCCCGCGATCCTGGCCAGCTTCGCCATCGTCTTCGCCCTCTCCATCGACGATTTCGTCATCAGCCAGTTCCTCGTCGCCGGGGCGGACAGCGTCACGATCCCGGTCAAGCTCTACTCGGGTGCGCGCCTCGCCCCTCCCCCGTCGTTGAACGCTCTCGCCACCATCTTGATGGTGGTCACGATCAGCGCCATCGTCCTTGCCGGTCTCGGCTTCCGGGCCTGGAAGAAGCGCAGTGGCGGGGACGAGTCGACCCTCGAGTCGATAGCGAGCTTCGAGATCTGAAACCCGGTCCGTACAACGTCGGATCCAGGCCGACACCGCGTCGAATCGATGACGACTCGCTGTCGGTGACAGGGAGGGTTTTCATCCCCGCCCCATGGAACTGGGTTTCGTCCATTACTTGCCGGTGGCGACCACCTTCGTCGCTGGGATCTTCACCGGGGTCCTGTGGCGGCACTGTAGGCGCAAGCCCGATGCGCGCTATCTGGTCTGGTGGACGATCGGTGTCGCCCTATACGGCGTTGGGACACTGACCGAGGCGCTCACCACCCTCTTCGGATGGAGCGAGCCGGTGTTCAGGGGCTGGTACATCGCCGGCGCCCTCCTCGGCGGTGCGCCGCTGGCTCAGGGCACCGTGTACCTGCTTCTTCCCCGACAACGCGCCGACCGGCTGGCCGTGCTCCTGGTCACCTACGTGGCCATCGCCGCCGCCTTTGTAGTCGCAACCCCACTCGACCTGAACGTGGTGGAGACGCACCGGCTCAGCGGAGACGTGATCGAGTGGGGATTCGTCCGCCTCTTCTCGCCGGTGGTCAACCTCTATGCAGTGGTGTTCCTGGTCGGTGGGGCGATCTGGTCGGCCTGGCGCTACCGACAGAGAGGTGATGCCGGCAACCGGGTGTCGGGGAACTTACTGATTGCGGTTGGAGCCATCCTCCCCGGCGTCGGCGGGTCTTTCGCCAGGGCAGGCATGGTCGAGGTCCTCTATGTGACCGAGCTCGTCGGTCTCCTCCTCATCTGGGTCGGTTACCGGCGGATCGTCGGGGATCGAGCGCTCCCCATCCATGGCGCGCAGCGCGCAAAGCAAGAACGAGTCGGACACACAGATTCACGGAGGTGAACACGATGACAAGACGAACGTTGCCGGGCGCCCTCGCCGCGCTGGCCATGATTATGGCTGCATGCGGCGGGGGAACGGGTGAAGAGCCCACGACCTCCGTGCCCCCGACGGCGACAACGGTCGCCGACACGACGACCACGGCGGCGCCGTCCACCACGACGACGACCCGGGATACTGGATGGAGCTTCACCGGCGCGGACGGCGTCGAGATCGAGATCACCGACACCGCGCGGGTGGTCTCGCTCAACGGTGATATCACCGAGATCATCTTCGAGCTCGGGCTCGGCGACAGCGTGGTGGGTGTGGATGTCACGACCACCTATCCGCCAGAGGCTGCCGCCCTCAACGACGCGGGCGCGACGGTCGGGTTCGCCCAACAGCTCACCGCGGAGGCGGTGCTCAGGTTCGAGCCCACCCTGGTCATCGGCGACACCCAGGTCGCTCCACCGGAGGCCATCGATCAACTTCGCTCCGCAGGCATACCGGTCGCCATCATCGAGACCCGGACAACACTGGATGGGGTCGAGGCCAAGATCGACGACGTGGCGGAGATCCTCGGGCTCCCCGACGAGGGCGCCGCCCTCGCCGAGCGTGTGATGGGCGAGATCGACGCCGCCACCGCCAGGGTCGTGGATGATGAGACCGACCCGGTGGTGGCGTTCATCTACACCCGGGGGCCGCAGGTGATCTTCCTGTTCGGAGCGGGGATGCCCACCCAGGCCATGATCGAGGGCGCCGGCGCCATCGACGCGGGGGCGGCCGCCGGGATAGCCGGCCCGGCACCACTCACCCCCGAGGCGTTGGTAGCCGCCGCACCCGAGGTAATCGTCCTGCCCGAGTCCGGGCTGGAAGCCTTGGGCGGGACCGAGGCGTTGCTCGCGATCCCCGGGGTCGCCGAGACTCCGGCCGCTGAGAACGGGGCGTTTCTCGCCTATGACGAGGCCTTCTTCTTCAACCTGGGACCGCGGGTCGGCCAGGCCCTCGATGAGTTCATCGACGACCTCTATCCCGATCTGACCGGTTGAGAGGAGTCGGGACGGGCCTCGGCGACATCTACTCCGGTCGGCGCCGGTGGGTCAACGTTGGCCTCTGGCTCATGGTGATTGCGGCCTCCTTCGCCTCGCTGACCATCGGGTCGGTGGAGGTCAGCCCGATGGATGCCCTCCGGGTGGTCGCCCACCATCTGGGGCTCCAAGATGCGGCCCCGGTCTCCGCACAATCCGATTCCGTCGTCTGGGGGATCCGCCTCCCCCGCACTCTGCTCGGACTGATGGTCGGCGCCGCGCTCGCCGCCTCGGGCACCGTTCTCCAGGGCTCGCTGCGCAACGAGTTGGCCGACCCACATCTGCTAGGCATCGGACCCGGTGCAGCCATCGGAGCAGCCATCGGAGCCGGGGCCGGTGGAGTCCAGGGTGCGATTGCCGGAGGAGTGGCAGCGGGGGTGCTGACCGCATTCGGAGTCCGTCGCCTGCGCCGCCGGATGGCGATCGAGCCGACGCGGCTCATCCTCTCCGGTGTCGCCCTCGGAACGGTTCTCAGTGCCTGGGTCGGATTCGTTGTCTTCGGTCTCGACAGGTCGGTGGTGCCTCCCATCGAGTTCTGGCTCCTGGGCAGCCTGTCCGGCGCCACATGGCGCGGGCTCGGGACCGCACTCGTCCTGCTCACCATTGCCCTCGGGGTGATGTTCGGCGCAGCTCGGATGCTCGACCTCCTTGCCCTCGGTGATCGCGAGGCATTCCATCTCGGCGTGGATGTCGAATTGACCTCCAGCGTCCTTTTCATAGTCATTGGAGCCGCGGTCGGCGCCACAGTCGGAGCCGTTGGAGTGGTCGCCTTCGTTGGGCTCCTCATACCATTTCTGATCCGTCGCGGAGTGGGTCCAGCCCACAAACACCTGATCCCCTCGGCGATGCTGGGCGGAGCGGTGTTCCTGGTCGCCTCTGATCTCGTGGCGCGATCCCTCATCGAGCCCATCGAGATCCCGGTCGGCCTGATCACCGCAGCCCTGGGTGGCCCGCTGTTCCTGTGGCTGGTGACGAGGAGGAGCAGTGTCTGAGGTCGGAATCCACGCCTCCGGTGTCGGGTATCGGGTGCAGGGCAAGAGACTGCTCGTCGATGTCGAAGTCTCGGCAGCGCCCGGAGATCATCTCGGGATCCTCGGCCCCAACGGGGCCGGAAAGACGACCCTGATGCGACTCCTAGCCGGTGAGCTGCAGCCCACGGAGGGGAGCATCCGATTCGGGACCGAGGAGCTCGATTCGATCCCTCCAGCGGATATGGCCAGGAGACGCGCAGTGCTCGGCACCGGCATTCCCGCCGACATTCCTTTCCAGGTGCGAACCGTGGTGAGCATGGGCCGATATCCCTACAGGCGCGACCCGGCCAATACCCGCGAGGCCGACGAGCTGGCGGTGAGCGAGGCGATGGCACGCACTGACGTCGGGCACCTATCCGGGCGCTTGTTCGCCACCCTGTCCAGTGGCGAGCGCTCCCGTGTGTCGTTGGCCAGGGTCCTGGCACAGGAGACGCCAATCCTGTTGCTCGATGAGCCGACCACTTCACTCGACATCGGGCACAGCGAGCTGGTGTTGAGGCAGGCGCTGCAGCTGGCCCAAACAGGACGGATCGTGATCTCGGTGATTCACGACCTGAACGCCGCCGCCCACTACTGCACACGGCTCTGTCTGCTCTCCGGGGGTCGAGTGTCAGCTTCGGGAACCGCCCCGGATGTCCTCGATGAGGATCTGCTCAGCGATGTGTATCAGCAGCGGTTGCGGGTGATCGACCACCCCTTTCGTGTGTGCCGGTTGGTCGTCGCCGCCGATTGAACAATCGGCCCGGGCTGCCGGACGAGCCCGCGATCAGATAGTGAGACGGACGATCGGGCGGGTGTCGTTGCGGCGGATGATCTCCACGAAACCGTGCTGGTCGAACATGCCCAGCGTCCCGGTGAAGTAGTCCACCGCCGAAGACCTCTCCCCGTCCACCGGGTAGGCCTCGATGATGCTGGCTCCCTCCGTCTTGGCGAAGTCGATCGCCGCGGCGAGGAGGCCGGCGCCCACCCCCTTCTTTCTGTGGCCGGACCGCACCACAAAGCAGTTGATCGACCATGGTTCGATGTCGTCCACCGGCTTGAGCAGGCGCGACCTCTCGATGGTGGGGAACTCCCCTCTCGGTCCGACCTGCACCCAGCCCACCGGCGTCGGCCCCACATAGCCGATCAGCCCGGGCGGGCGACCGCGGGAGGCCCGGTCGGCGAAGCGGTCGCGATTGTCACGATCATCGCTGAATCCGCCGTCGGGTCGCCGCCAATGCATGCAGAAGCAGTGCCTCGCCACCCCGCGGTCGCCGAGGACCTGCTCCATGTCCCCGAACCGATCAGGTGTCAGCGGACGGCACGTCATCGGGCCGAGATCGGTCTCACTGTCGTGGGCCCATCCGCTGTCAGGCGATGGCATCCTCGACCTCGCACGCCGCTCCGAAGACGAGTTCGATCACGTCCGCGTCACGCACCGGCGGCATGGCGGGTGTCGTGTCGGCATTGGCGTGACGCAGCCAGTAATTCCTGATCGACTTCGCCATGCGCTCCTGGTTCCGCTGACGCACCATCTCGTAGGTGACCAAAGGGAGCATCTGTTCTTCCTTCCTCTGTGTCGGCACACGCTACGATGTAATGCGGACGATATCTGTCCGCAATAACGATGAGCATGGGCGAGGATGGACAGCGCGGAGCGTCTCTTGAAGCTGCTCGGCCTCCTCGAAGGGCGGATCGACTGGACCGCCGAGGAGCTGGCAAGACGATTGGAAGTGACCACCCGTACTGTGCGCCGGGATGTCACTCGCCTCCGTGATCTCGGGTACCCGGTGGAGGCGGTGGCCGGGCCGGGGGGTGGCTACCGGCTCGGAGCCGGGGGAAAGCTGCCACCACTCCTCCTCGACGACGAAGAGGCTCTCGCCGTGGCCCTCGGGTTGAGGGTCGCCGCCACCGCCGCCGTGGGTGGCCTCGAAGATGCCTCGTTGTCGGCGATGTCCAAGCTGGAGCATGTGCTCCCGCCCCGTCTTCGCACCCGCCTCGAGGATGTCTCGGTAGCCACCGTCTCCACCGCCGAGCTGTCCTCGGCCCGGGTGGATCACAATGCCCTCGCCACCACCGCATCGGCGATCAGAGCCGGGATCCGGCTCCGCTTCGACTACACCGACGCCGAGGGTCGCCCCAGCGAGCGTCACGCCGAGCCGTATCGCCTCGTCCACACCGGGAGACGCTGGTATCTGGTCGCCTTCGACCTGGATCGGGACGACTGGCGGACGTTCCGGCTCGACCGTGTCTCCGAGCCCAGAGCGACCGGGATGCGCTCTGCCCGCCGCACCGCCCCCGACCCGGTGGAGCTGGTGCAGAGAGGCATCTCCATAGACGCGTGGAGCCTTCGGGCCACGGTCCGGCTCCACGTCCCGGTGGAGCAGGCGGCGCGATGGATCCCACCGACGGTTGGAGCGCTCGAGCCGGTCGGCGGTGACGAATGCCGTCTGGTCATCGGCGCCGACGACACCGGATGGCTCGCCCGATATCTACTTGGCCTGCCCTTTCGTTTCACCGCCGAGGAGCCCGCCGAGTTGGTGGAGACACTGGCCGAGATCGGCCGCCGGCTGACTGCGACCTACACCTGAGTCAGGGCGAAGGAGGGGACTTCGGCTCTCACGCGGTGGCGGATACGATCCGGAGCGCCTCCGCCGGGAAGCGGAGGACGACGGGATCCGGCCAGTCATAGCTGAAGGCAGCCCCCTGATTGGGGACGGTCACCTGGATGATGCCGACATCGGCGATGTTGACCAGCACGTTGAGCAGGGCGCCGGCGTACACCACCCGTTCGATATCGCCGGGAAGGGTGTTGTCCCCGGTGAACCCCGGCGGGTGCACTTCGACCCGCTCCGGCCTGATGCAGACAGTCACCGGCCCGCTCGCACCTTCCGTGGCGATGCAGGTCATGTCCCGACCCGCCACGGTCACCCGTCCCTGGCCGACCGCGTTGGCCTGCATCAAGTTCGATACTCCTAGGAAGTCGGCGATGTAGCTCGAGGTTGGTGTCTCGTACACCTGGGCGGGCGTCCCCAGCTGCTCCACCCGACCGTCGGCCATCACCGCGATCCGATCGGACATGGTCAGCGCCTCTTCCTGGTCGTGGGTGACGTAGATGAAGGTGATCTCCAGGTCTTCCTGGAGCCCCTTCAACTCCACCTGTAGCGCCTTGCGCAGCTTGGCATCCAGCGCCCCGAGCGGCTCGTCTAGGAGCAGGACGGAAGGGTTGAGCACGAGCGAGCGGGCCAACGCCACCCGCTGCTGCTGACCGCCGGACAGCTGGGTCGGCTTGCGGCTCTCCATCCCGCTCAGCCTCACCCGCTCCAGGGCCCCACCCACCTTGGATTTCTCCTCACCCCTGGTCACGTTCTGATAGCGCAGCCCGAAGGCGACGTTGTCTGCCACGTTCATGTGGGGGAAGAGGGCGTAACTCTGGAACACGGTGTTCACCGGCCGCTTGTGGGGTGGGGTGGCCGCTTGATCGACACCGTCGATGAGTATCGCCCCGGCGTCTGGCCGCTCGAAACCCGCGATCAGCCGCAGTGTCGTCGTCTTGCCGCATCCGGAAGGCCCAAGGAGCGAGAAGAACTCCCCGTCCTCCACCCGGAGGCTGATCCGGTCGACCGCGGCGACGTCGCCGAACGACTTCTCCAGATCGACCAGCTCGACGAGACCACTCATGGGGCGACCGAGTCTACGACCCCGTTCATTCGGCAATGAGGGACGCGAAGCCGTCGAGCGTCTCCAGATAGCGGTCTATGTCCTCGTCTTCGTGCTGAACCGAGAGGAGCCATTGCTCACCCTTCCCCCACGGCGGGAGGAACACACCACGGTTGTATTGATAGAGCCAGGCAGCCTGGGCGTAGCGGCCGTCGACCGCGAGAAAGTCGCGGTAGGTGCGAAGCGGTTCAGCGGAGTAGATCACACTCCCCTTGGCGCCTGCCGTGGCCACATGCGCTACCAGTCCGTGTCTTCCCACCACCTCGTTGGCGCCCTTCTCCATCCGGCTCTGCAGATGCTCGAGGTGCCGATAGACCTCGTCCACCATGACCTCGGTGAGCATCGCCCGGGCAGCCGCCACGGACAACGGATTGCCATTGAAGGTTCCCACCTGCTCATAGGTCCCATCCACGATGTTGCTCATCACCTCTTCGCTGCCCCCGATCGCAGATATGGGCAGACCACCGCCGAGCGCCTTGGCGAGACAGACGATGTCCGGTTGGACCCCGAAACGACGCGTGGCACCGCCCTTGCCGACGGTGAGACCGGTCTTCACCTCGTCGAAGGTGAGCAACGCCCCGTGAGCCCTGGTCAGGTCACGAAGTCCCTGGAGGAACCCGTCGACCGGAAGCAGGACACCGCAATTCTGGAGCACAGGCTCGAGGATCACGCCGGCGATCTGCCCCTCGTTCTCCTCGAAGATCTCACGCACACCGTCGAGGTCATTGAATGTCGCGATCCGGGTCAGGTCGACCATGGCCTTCGGGATACCGCCACCGGCAGCCACACTCCTGGGACGGCTCACCGATCCCAGACCTTCCTCGTTCCACACCGACACCATCACCGAGTCGTGATGACCGTGGTAAGCGCCTTCGAATTTGATGATCAGGTCACGGCCGGTGATGGCACGCATCAGGTGCACGGCGTCCATCGTGGCCTCGGTGCCGGAGTTGCCGAACCGCCACAATGGTTGGCCGTA
>JBFYOJ010000183.1:0-2983 GCA_041303885.1 Acidimicrobiia bacterium
CGGCGGATGCACTGGCTGGAGCAGCCAACCAGCGAGTTCCCAGCGGAGGGGGCCTGGCTTGCCTACGTGCGGGCCTTGGTGGAGGCGATCCGTCTAGAGACTCAGACCGGTCCGTCTTGACGGCCCGAGAGCCGGCCGTCGGGCCGGTGACGAACCGCAACAGTTGCACGTCTGCCGAACAGTGATCTTCGGGCCTGTCGCCCGATGGGCCATCGGGCTACCAGCCCGACGGAATGGCCATCGGATGCCCTGTCAGACGCGACCATCGGAACCCCCTGCGCCGATGAGGACACCGCGGGCTAGGAACTCGGTGGTCTGGCTCAACTTGCTCCTCCCGGGGCCTTTGCGAAAGAGGTCGTCCTCTGAGCTGCGGGCAGGGATGTCGCGGCGGTGATCCCACTCATCGCGATCAGACCGTCTTCGACTAGGGAACTCGACGACCGCCGGGGTAGGAGTCGCCCGCCAATCGAGGCGACTCCCATCTCCCCGGGTGGCTAGACCGATGCCGTCGCTGTGTCCAGTCTGTCCAACGCTGAGGGGCGGAAGCCCTTCCACGCACAGTAGATACCGAGTGACGCTTCCCACGCTATCTCGGGAAGTGCCAGCAGGGTTGAAGGTCCCGAGCCGTTCTTGTAGGCGCCGAACAGGATCAGCACGAACGAGAGGATCAGCATCGGTCCGCCGATGAGGCCCAGGAGCGCCATACGACGAGGGACGAGGCCGGAACGGTACATGAGGTACCCCAGCATCAAGCCGTTGCCGAAGCCGACAACGAGCCCCGGCCCGAACTGGAAGGCCCAGTTGTAGACGGATACCAGGGTGTTGCCCTGTACTTCGAGCGCGGTGGTCCCGGCGCCACTCGCGGCGACCCAGGCATCATTCACGGTCCCTACTGCGATGATGCTGACGAGTCCGATCGCGATGAAGACTGACTCCATGATGCGAGCGGTGACGTACCCGAGCCCGACGGTTGCACTCCATCGTTTCACCAACGGGTAGATGACGACCGCCGTCGCGATGTTGGCAGCGATCAGGGCGAACTCCAGGATCGAGCCGAGCCTCAGGCTCGTGTCGGATACGGCGCCGGGCTTGAACACCATGTCGGTCCAGTTGGTGCCGAGCCCATCGACGAATAGAAGCCGCGCCGGAATGCTGGTGACGAACGTGCCGATAAAGAACCAACCGAATACCCGCCCAATCCGCCGAGGATCCAGGGCCGGGGGTTGGTCTTGCGCCTCCACTCTTGGCGCAACGTGAGCTGCCATGGCCGTCTTCTCCTCTCTATCTCGTGAGACCACAAGGAAGGCGACCTGATCCTTGTGGCCTACTTGGTCGGCGTACCGTACTTGGGCGTGGATTGCTATGTAAGCGCAAGATGTCATCATGCCGCAGTCGAACTTGGTCGCTGAAGCCGTAGCCGGTTGGAGTCGGATTCGCCCGGGTTCCGGCACGCTTGGTCTCGACGTCGTGCTGCGGCTCGTCTGGAGCGGGCGACTAGTCGAGGATCTCTTGGAGAGGACTGCGCGAGCCAGCGGCCTGCGAAGGCGAGGTGACTACGAGGTCCTCGCACTCCTGCGGAGGATGGAACTTGCGCCCTGACGCCGATCGATGTATCGCAGCAGCTCCTGCCCTCCCCATCAGGCATGACCGGGAAGCTGGACCGCCTCGAACAGCAAGGGCTCATCCACCGATCGCCCGACCCCGTTGATCAGCGCGTGATCAGACTCGGCATTACGAAAGCAGGACGGACCCTGATCGACGAGGCGTTCGCGAGAAGCCTCCGCGTTTACGACTCCATGGTCGACATCCTCAACAGCGGCGAACTGAAGAGACTGAATACTCTTCTCGAGAAGCTCCTCGCACAGTTGGATGAGCTGTCGATCCAGCGGCAGTCGTGGGCCAGCAGCGAACCTTCACGCTCGGAGTGAACCGCGAGGCGCTGGCCAACGTGTGACAGAGGTGCCCGACCGGCGCGTTCCGCGCTCAGCCGGTCATGCCGTCTCGGTGTACGGACATCGGGGAGTCTGCTGTCGGTGGCCGGGGATCAGACGGCGGTCGGGGACCTTCGGCATGTGGGACACCAGGAAGTCGCCTCAATCTGTGGGCGAACCTCGTCGATCGGAGCATTGGTCTGGCACGCGAGCGAATCCAGCCGTCGACGTGAACGCGAAGCCAGTGAAGTCCTGACAGGAGTCCTGAGGGGCTAGCGATGTCGCGGCATGGAGCGACCCTGAGTCGGGCTCCGGATGGGCTTTCCAGGAATGAGCTGCTTGGCGGGTAAGGGGCGGACGACGGAAAACCCTACGGCACCCCCGCGACCACCTTCCCCCTGGCGTGGCCCTGTTCCAGGTAGGCGATCGCCGCCGGGATCTCGGCGAACGGATAGCGTCGGTCGATCACCGGGCGGACCTTGCCGGCCTCAATCAGCTCCGCTAGGAGCTCCAGATCCTTGGTGGTTACGTCCGCCGACACCCTGGCGATGTCCTTGCCGCCGAGCAGCGGAACGCTCATCGCCCTCGCCAGGCTGGTGTATCCGGTGACGGAGGCCTTGCCGCCCTCGGCGAGCGCCCGTCTGAGATCGGCCACCGATCGGTTCCCAACCGTGTCGTAGATGAGGTCGTAGCGCCGCCCGCTCCGCACGAAGTCGGTCGTCGTGTAGTCGACGATGTGATCAGCGCCGAGCGAACGGACGAGGTCGATGTTCTGGGTGCTGGTCACGCCGGTCACCTCGGGCCCGTAGGATTTGGCGATCTGGACCGCGAAGGTGCCGACTCCGCCGGAAGCGCCATTGATCAGGACCTTCTGCTCGGACTGGATCTCTCCGTGGTGGCGAAGGCCCTGGAGTGCGGTTACCGCCGCCATCGGAACTGCAGCCGCTTCCTCGAACGACAGGTTCGCCGGCTTCAATGCCATAACACCAACTGGCACCGAAACGTATTCGGCAAAACCGCCGTAACCGTGGAACAAGAGATTGGCATAGACC
>JBFYOJ010000184.1:0-22398 GCA_041303885.1 Acidimicrobiia bacterium
TCGGTGCTCGCCCGCGCCGATGAGATCAAGCGAATGGCCGAGGGCTGGGCCGACTCCCGCGACTGGTTCTTCCTCGGCCGCTCCGGCGACTTCGCGGTCGCCATGGAGGGGGCTCTCAAACTCAAGGAGATCGCCTATGTCCGCGCGGAGGGATACGCGGCCGGTGAGATGAAACACGGTCCGATAGCCCTGATCGAGCCGGGTGTCATCGTGGTCGGTGTTGCCACCGACAGCCATGTACAGGCCAAGACCCTCTCCAACATGGAGGAGATGAAGGCGAGAGGCGCGACGATCGTGCTGATCGCGGAGGAAGGCGATGACGTCGGCCATGTCGCCGATCATGTGATCCGAGTGCCGGCCGGGCCGGATCTCCTGTGCACCGTGACGGCAGTGATCCCCCTGCAGCTTCTCGCCTACTACGTGGCCACCGCCCGGGGAATGGACGTGGACAAGCCGCGCAACCTGGCCAAGACAGTCACGGTCGAGTGATCCGGATCATCGATCGCCGGTAGCCGGCCCATGATCGAAAAAGAGCCCGGCCGAAGCCGGGCTCTTCAACGGACGAAGCGTCAGGACTGAAGGCCGGCCTCGACGTCGAACTCGACCTTGAACTTCTCCGAGACGAGCACGCCACCGCCGTCCAGCGGGACGTTCCAGACCAGACCCCATTCTCTTCGGTCGATCTCGCCGGAGGCGGTGAAGGCGGCTTTGCTGTTCCCGTGAGGGTCCATAGTTGCGCCCTCGAAGGTCAGGTCGAAGACAACCGGCTTGGTGACACCACGGATGGTCAGGTCGCCGGTGAGGTCCCAGTCGTCGCCCCTGCGAGCCAGTCCCGTGGAGACTAAGGTGACGAGCGGGTACTGCTCGGCATCGAGGAAGTCGGGGGAGCGCAGGTGATTGTCGCGGTCTGCCGTCCCGGTGGTGATCGATGACGCCTTGGCCTCGAACTCGACGGTGGAGTCGAGCGGATTGTCGGCGACGACGATGGTCCCTGCGAAGTCCTGGAAGGTGCCACGCACCTTGGCCACCATCAGATGGCGGGCGGTGATGCGCAGATCGCTATGGGACGGGTCGATCTGCCATACACCGGCGGCGGGGACGGTGACGCTCTCGACTGTGCGTAGGGCTGACATTGGGTGTTCCTCCCGTGAAATAGTTGAACTGTCAAC
The DNA here is from genome assembly GCA_041303885.1 of Acidimicrobiia bacterium. Lineage (GTDB taxonomy): Bacteria > Actinomycetota > Acidimicrobiia > Spongiisociales > ZC4RG35 > JARDZU01. The sequence goes on from JBFYOJ010000184.1 coordinate 1,170, forward strand.
AATACTGTAGGCCGTATTGCTTGAACAGTCAACTATTGCGTACTCAACGGTATTCCCGACGGAGTCGAGAGTCGGAGCGGCCGCAAGACGAGAAACCGGCAATCGTTAACCTCATCGTGTGCGCATCCTCGGCCTTGGAGTGGATCTGGCGGATATCGCTCGGGTCGAGCGGCTCCTCGACCGATACCCGCGGTTTGCCGAACGCTGCTTCACCGATCATGAGCGCGAGTACGCCTACAAATACGCCTCTCCCGCCCGCCGGCTCGCCGCCCGGTTCGCCGGAAAGGAAGCCGTGATGAAGTCGCTCGGCACAGGTTGGCGGCGAATCGGGTGGAAAGAGATCGAGATAACCGGCGGGGGGAAACCGACCGTGAAGATGTACGGCAATGCGGCGAGTCGGGCGGCCATGCTCGGCATCTCCGAGGTCCTGGTAACCATCACTCACACCGACACCGCGGCGTTGGTGTTGGCGGTTGCCGTGGGTGAGCACGATTGACGATGCCGCGGGCCCTGATCGTCACCGCCACGGACCGGAGACGTGGGGCGGAAGTCTTCACCACGCGTCTCGGCGAGGGGCTGGCTGATCGGGGCTGGACCATTCAGATGGTGAGCCTCACCAGTTCAGGCGACGAGCGACGGGTCGACGTGGAGCGCCTCACCCAGGTGAGCTCGTCGCGACCTGGCAGGCTGAACCCGACGATCTGGCGCGCCTTGACCGCCCGAATCCGGGTTTTCGGGCCCGACCTGGTGGTCGCCAATGGGGGCTCCACGCTGCGCTATGGCGCCGTCGCCAGCCTCTCCTCGAAGGTCCCGCTGGCCTACATCGCCATCGGTGAGCCTGCCTATTGGATTCGCTCGGCCGTCTCCCGGGCAGGCAATCGTTGGATGCTGGGCAGGGCCACGGTGGTTCTCGCCGTCTGCGAAACCACCAGCCGACAACTCATGGAACTGGATCCATCGTTGGAGGGAAAGGTCCATGTCACTTACACCGGCGTCCCCGACGAGATGTTCGCGGTCCGGCGCAGGGGCTGGTCCGACGGGCCGCTACGGGTGGTGACGATCGGCAGTCTCTCCGAGGAGAAGGACCCGCTGCTCGCGGTACGAAGTGTCGCCGATGTCCCCGGAATCCAGCTCCGCATGGTCGGAGGAGGCCCCCTGGCCGGGAGAGTGCGCGAGGAGATCGAGACGCTCGGGTTGGGGGACCGGGTGGAGCTCGTCGGCATCGTCGATGACGTGTCTCCTCATCTCGAATGGGCAGATGTGCTCTTGCTGACCTCGCGGACGGAGGGGCTGCCCGGGACCGTGTTGGAGGCCGGGGCAGCCTCGGTCGCCACTGTTGCCGTAGACGTCGGCGGTGTCGGAGAAGCGGTCCGGGACGGTGTCACCGGGTTCGTGGTCGGTCGGGACGACCACGGAGGGTTGGCGAAAGCGCTCTCAGAACTCGCCGCCAATCCAGAGATGACCCGTCGAATGGGTGGAGCGGCGAAGCTCTACATCAAGGAGCACTTCTCCATGGATCACATAGTGTCCGGATACGCCGCCCGTCTGGCCGGAGCACTCCAGTGAAGATCGCCCATCTCACCACGGTCGACATGAGCCTCCGCTACCTGCTGTTGCCCCAGCTGGAGGCGGCCAAGGAGCTTGGGGAGTCGATCGGGGTCAGCGCAGCAGGGGACTTCGTGCCCGACCTGGAGACGAAGGGGATACGTCATATCGCCCTAGCCTCATCGACCCGCGGGATGAACCTGCTGGCCGACCTCCGGGCAATCGGACAGTTGTGGAATGTGCTGCGTGCCGAGAAGCCCGACGTGCTGCACACCCACAACCCCAAACCTGGCGTCTATGGGCGGATCGTCGGCCGTCTTGCGGGGGTCCCGATCGTGGTCAACACGGTGCACGGGCTCTACGCGACGCCAGAGTCGACTTTCCTCAAGCGGGCTGTGGTTTACACCCTCGAGTGGCTGGCGTCGCGTTTCTCCGATGTCGAGCTGATCCAGAGCCCGGAGGACTTCGAGCTCCTCTGGCAACGGAAGATCATGCCCCGGTCGAAGCTCAGGCTTCTCGGGAACGGAGTGGATCTGGAGCGCTTCCGTCCCAACCTCGATGTGAGGGTGGCGATGCGCACCGAGCTCGGCCTCGGAGACGACCATGTTGCAGTGGGCTTGGTCGCCCGGCTTGTCGCAGAGAAGGGGGTGCCGGAGCTGATAGAGACAGCTGAGCGGCTCGACAAGCGCTTCGTTGTCTTCATCATCGGCCCAAGAGACCCGGAGAAGGCAGACGCAGTGCCGGAGGACCTTCTGGTCCGTGCCGAGGAGGGCGGAGTCCGCTTCCTGGGGATGAGGAAGGATGTGGAGCGGATCTACCAGGGTCTGGACATCTTCGTGCTACCCAGTCACCGAGAAGGGTTCCCCAGGGCGGCCATGGAGGCGGCAGCCTCCGGATTGCCTGTCATTGCCACTGACATAAGGGGTTGCCGCCAGGTGGTGGAGGACGGGGTGAACGGCTTGCTCTTCCCGGTGCGTGATGTCGATGCACTGACCGGCGCGATCGCGCAGTTGGGGAGCGACGATCGGTTGAGGGCCGACATGTCGCAAGCGTCGGTCGACCGGGCGCGCGCCAACTTCGACGAACGCGAGATCGTCGCCAGGGTGATGCGCGCCTATGCGGACGTGGCGCTGCGTAAAGGCCGCTACCCCGAGCTGGTGTCTAGATGGGGCGGCCGGTGAGGCTCAGCCGTTGTCATCCGCAGGTGTGATCATGACCTGCACCCGATACCGCCGGCCATCGAGCTCGAAGTAGGCGGCCTCGTCGACGTCGTTGGTGGTGAGGGCGCGCAGTGTCCGGATGGTGACACCGGCCGGCACGGACTCCTCCGGGTCTATCCGGCGAATCTCGTCGTTGCTGAGCTCCGATCGATCGTGACGGGTGCCTGCTCCCGGTGACTGGGGGCTGCGAGGTGGATTGCCCGACGCCAGGAGAGGCCAGGTCCTCTTGAACAACTCCACCTCGAGCTCGAGCACGCGTCCGTAGAGGGAGTGGGCGGTGTCGTCGGGACGCACCTCGATCTCCTCTTGTGCCACGATGTCCCCGGTGTCCACGCCGCTGTCCATGAAGTGAAGGGTGGCACCAATGGGCGTCCCGTCGAGGATCGCCCAACTCGGGGTGTGCCACCCCCGGTTGTAGGGGAGGAACGCCGGATGAAGGTTGATGATGCCGATGCGGGGCAGGGCGAGAACTGCTTGAGGGACGATGTAGGGGAAATGGACCCCGATCACGTAGTCGAGATCGAGGGAGCGGAGCAGCTCGATCCCATCCGGCTCACGGAATTGTCGACCGACGAGGACGCGATCAGCGTCGAGGGCCGATAGTTCTCTCAGGGCGCCGGCATGAGTGGCACGGTCGGGTGAAGAGACCAACAGCGCCTCGGGCATCGCGTCCGACTCCACCAGGAATCCGAGACATTCGACGGCGATCTGCCGGTCTCCGGCGAAGGCGAATCGTGTCATTTGCCGGTGAAGTACTCCACGGTGGCCTGCCCTTCCTGGGTGACCCCGCTTCGACGCAAGGCGTTGGGGATGGTCATCGCCAGGATCTTCAGGTCCAACCACATGGTGCGGTTGTCCACGTACCAGACATCCATCTCCAGCCGCTCTGGCCACGGTGTCGTATTCCGGCCATTCACCTGGGCCCAACCGGTGAGGCCGGGCCGCAGTTCATGTCGTCGTGCCTGCCGATCCGAGTAGAGCGGCAGGTAATGCATCAGGAGCGGACGGGGGCCAACCAGGCTCATGTCTCCCTTGAGGACATTCCATAGCTCGGGGAGCTCATCGAGGCTGGTGCTCCTCAGCTTGGCCCCGAACGGGTGGAGCCTGCCCTCGTCGGACGTTCCGTCGGTCGGATCGGAGATGCTGGGGCTCATCGTGCGGAACTTGACGAGGGTGAAGGGCTCGCCATGGAGACCGGGTCGCTCCTGTTTGAATAGCACCGGGGTGCCTAGCTTCCATCTGACCAGGGCGGCGATCACGAGGAGCACCGGTGACAGGACGACCAATGTCACCGCGGACACGGTGAGGTCCAGGGCCCGTTTCACCGATGGAGAGCCATCCCGGCGAGCTCGGGCTCTTCTGCCAGCAACTCGGCCTCTTCGCGCTCCCGCCGCGCCTTACGGCTCTCGTTCCAGCCAAGACCGATCACCAGCGCGAGGAAGAAGGCCAACACCTGCCCCCGTTGACGGGCGATGATCCCGAGATTGCGGACCACGCTGAAGGCAATGGCGAAGGCAAGGGTATAGAGGGTGCAGAAGACCAGATAGGCGTTGCTTCGCCATCGACCCCAGTTGCGCATCATGCTGGGCAACTTCCATATGGTCAGCAGCAGGATCAGCGTCGTCTCGGCAGCGGCGAGCAGGTGTTGAATCTCGGTCGCCTCGAACACGAACGGTCGGAACAGGACCAGCACCACTGCAGCCGGCACATCGACCAGAGACCGCACCGGGTTGCCGCTGGCGATCGTCCCGTCCTCTGAGGTCCTCCGCGCGATCTCGGTCGTGAACGGGACGATGTCATCGGGATCGTTCAGCTCGAGACCGACGATGTCGGGGATCAGGTTCACCGCCAGGACCACGGCGGCGGCCGCAGCTCCAAAGGTGAGGAACTTGCGCGCCTTGGCCGGGAGGCCGGCCCCGACTCGGAGTTTGGAGACGATGACCGTAGCGACCAGGGCAAGGGCGAAGAGGGCGGCAATATGGATCCGGATCAGCCCGAAGACGCCGATGCTGACTCCCACCGGGATCACCCAGCGGAGCTCGAAGGACTCGAGCAGTCGGGAGATGCTGTAGGCGCCCACCCCCAGGAAGAGGATGACGATGGCGTCCTTGCCGATGCTCGAGGGCCAGAAGGCATAGGTCGGCAGGAAGAAGACGAGGAAGGCATACGGCTTGAGCTGGTGTGGCTGTGCCCAGCGACGGAAGGCGGCATAGAAACCGAGCTGACCGAGGTAGGAGACCATTGCATAGAGGACGAAGCCGCCCAAGAGCGACGGCGTGGCTATGGCGAAGAGGCCACCGGTCACCGCCTCGACCACCTGGGTGCCCAGTGAGCCACTACCGGTCAGAGCCGGGATGCTCCCGTTTCGCCAGTCCTCCGCCAACCTCACCGCAACGGTGTAGTAGCGGAGCGAGTCACCGGCGCCGTAGAGCACCATCACCATGTAGTAGCGAGCGAAGGTCCCGGCCATCTTGGCCAGGAACCCGACGATGACCCAGGTCACCAGCCACTTTGCATCGACCTCGCGACGCATGGACCGGGCCAAGGCCGACATCAACAGTGTCCCGATGGCGACGGTCAGGACGATGGTTGCTCCGGATGCCCCGAAAGCGACGAGAAGGCCGAATCCTGCCCCCACCGCCGCCACGAGCGCCCAGAGTGCTGACTCACTTCTCACAACAACTCCAGATCGCTGGTCGCGATGTCCCAGCAGCCTAGGTCAAATACATCGATGTCAACATCGGCGAGTGGCAGCGCCACCAGACGCAAGGCGTCGAGCCCCGGCACAGGGATCATGCCGCCGGCTACGGCCGACCTCCGCTCCGGTGATCCCTTGGCGAAGAATCCCGCCATGTACCGGGTGCGATTGGCTCGGCCCGCCCGGCGGACCTCGGCCGGTCCGGCGGTGCCGAGAAGGTCGCTGAGGACCAACTCTGCCCGCTGTCCCCTCACCCCGGGACGCAGCACCGCGCCGCCCCCCTCGGAGCCGACGATCCCGTACCGGACGGTGGGATGAGCGCCAAACCGCCATGCCTGGTACTCGAGGCTGCGGGGAGTCCTCAGCCCGCGCGGCGGGCGGTCCTGTACATCGACCGGCTGGAACGCGCCTGCGCTCGGGACCACGTCGGCCAGCGACGGTGCTGCGTTGCCGGATGCGGCTACCGCCCTTCCCAGTCGCGGCCTCACCAGGGCTCCAATATTCCCAACCTCTCGCCAACCCATCGACAGGTAGCCGGCACCGGAGCGAGCATTCGGGGTGTTGAACACCAGATGGACGCCCTGGTCGCGGGCAAGATCGAGCGCCTCCAGGGTGAGCCTGCGAAAGATTCCCTGACGCTCGAAGTCGGGATGGGTGGCGGTGTCGACCGGCCTCACACAGTCGATCACGGTTCCGCTCGGCGCGAGCAGCCTCCAACGCATCAATGCCCGGACGCCGGCGATTCGATCACCCGAGGTGGCGAGGAGGACGATCGACCTACCGAATGGGTTCACCTCGTGTTTCCAGGACCACTGCCTGCGCGTTCTCTTAAGGAGAGGCGTCTCCCCGAGGGCGGCTTTGAGCACCTCCAGGATCTGGTCCACATCTTCGGGTGTGGCCTCGCGGGTGCTCGTCTCAGACACCGAGCACCTCTTCATAGACCTTCTCGTACTCGGCGATCATCTGGGCGATGCCGTGGTTGCGTGAGACGAGATCGGCTCCGGCGGCACCCCACCGGGCGGCGGCCGGGGAGGAGAGGGCTTCCAGGACCCCGGCGGCCAGAGCGATCGGGTCTTTCGGCGGCACCAGTCGCCCGGTGACCCCGTCCACCACGACGGTAGGCACCCCCCCAACAGCCGTGGCGACCACGGGCTTCCCGAGGGACAGCGCCTCGAGCACCGCCAGGGGCAGGCCCTCGAAGTCGGCAGGATTGACCACGACGTCCGCGGCAGCCAAAAACGCACGCGCTTCCTCACGTCGCCCGAGGAATCGGATGTGATCGGAGACGCCTGCGCCGGCGGCCGACCCCCGCACCCTTGCCAGATCCCCTTGGTGTTTCTCTGCGCCAACCGAGGCCACCAGCACGTCGGGATCGGTGGCAGCGATACGGGCGGTGGCGGCGATCAGGTTCTCGTGGCCCTTGTGGGGGCGGATGTTGCCGACGTGAACGACGAGCTTCTGTCCGGGCCGGAGCCCCAACTCACTCTTCACCGCGGTCACTTCCTCCGGAGTCACCCCGAAGGTGATCCCATTCGGTATCACTCTCGGAGCAGGCCCCGGATAGCCCCTCAGACTCTCGGCCACTGCTTCCGAGACCGCGATCACGGCGGCATTGAGCCCGTAGGTGAGCTTGTTCAACGTGCGGGTCGGCTGACGATAGGACGTGGAGATGTTGTGCTCTGTGTAGACCACCGGGACCCTTCCCGAGATGCGGGCGAGGATCCCCGCCGAAGGGAGATGCGCGTGGATCAGGGCTGGTCGCCACGAGCCCACCAACCTGCGGAGGTTGCGGAATGCTGATGGCCCCATGCCTCGCTCGGTGCCCAGGCAATGGACCTCGATCCCCATCTGCCGGATCGGGTCGGTCAACTGGTTCTTCCAGGGCAGGACGTATGCGACCCGGTAGTCGAACCGACCGCGGTCCCAATGCTGGGCACCGTCACCGATCAGCCGCTCCGCGCCGCCGATCCCCAGACCTTTGATCAGGACCAGGACACGCACCCGGTCAGTCGGCAGCGACGACACCGGCTATCAACTCATCCAGGCCCTGGTCGAATGGCATTACGGCACGCCAGCCGAGCAGCTGCTCGGCGCGCTCGGCGGACACCCGGGCCGGCGGGACGTCACCCGGTCGCGGCTCGCCAAATGTCAACTCTGTAGGGAACCGCTCCACCACCTTCTCGGCCAGCTCCCGGACGCTCACGCTCTCCGGAGCCACGATGTTCATGGCCACCCCCGAGACGTCGGACTTGGCTGCGATGAGGAAAGCCTTGGCGATGTCCGAGGCGTGGGTGAACTGACGGCCCTGCGAGCCGTCACCCTGGATCGTGATCGGCTCGCCCTCGCGAGCGCGGTCGATGAAGATCCGGAACACCGAGTTGGGCCTGAGTCCGGACCCGAATGCCGTGCCGAGGCGCAAGGCCACCCCAGACAGGGATCTGAGCTCGGTTGCGCTGAGAAGTAGCGACTCTCCGGCCAGTTTGGTGATGCTGTACGGGTGATCGGGCATGGTCGGGTGCTCTTCGTCGAGTGGCTGATAACGGGGGTGGCCGTACACCTCCCAGGTCGAGGCGTACACGACGCGCAAGCCGTGCCGGACCGCGACCTCGGCGACGTTGGCCGTGCCCAAGACGTTCACCTCGGCGGCCAGGCTCGGCTGGTCGCCGGCGAGGTAGACATCGCCGATGGCCCCGACATGGGCGACGACATCCTGGTTCACCAGCGCCTGTTCGACCGAGATCGCGTCCGTCAGGTCACCCTGAGCGAAGCGAATCCCGTCCTCTTCGAACGGGGCGACGTCGAAGCCGGTGACATCCCAGCCCTCGTCACGAAACCGGCGCGCGATGTGCCGACCGAGAAAACCGGCAGCGCCGGTGACAACAACCCTCATGGAATCCCTCCTGAACCCCAAATCCCTGAGTCCCGTCGCGATGGTATCGCCCTCGCGGATCGAGCCCTCCCTACACCGACATATTCCCACGACCACGTGGAGCGTTCAATTCCCACTTTCGGCAGCACTGGTGTTGTGATAGATTTCACTTCTGGGAGGCACCGCCACGTCTTGAGCGGCGCCGTTGGAGGCATGCAGAGTGTTGGGTAATTCGAGGGGTGGGGCGGCTGTGTCGTGGCGTGAGTCGGCAGCCAATTCCGCGGCAAGAGTACGGGCGGACTTCGCGTTCGCAATCGTCGACGTGTTCATCATCGTGGCTGCCTATACGTTTGGCCTGGCCGTCAGAATGCTCGACCCGGGGGTGGACACCGGTCGTGAATTCTGGGTGGACCTGGCCATGGCGATGTCGGTCATCGTCATCGTCCATCTGGTGGCCAATGTGCTGGCCGGCGCCTACGGCCACGTCTGGGAGTACGCCAGCACCGACGAGGCCGTCCAGGTGGTGCTGGCCAACGTCGTCTCCGGTGCGGTCCTACTGACCCTGAGCTGGTTTGCCCGGCAATTCGGCATCGTCGTCCCGTACGCCGTGGTGGTGGTCGGCGCCGGTCTGACCCTCGCCGGGATGGGGTTGGTGCGCTTCCGGTCTCGAATGTTCTCGTTCCGTCGCACCGACACCGGGGACCGAATGCTCATCGTGGGGACCGATCGCGAGGCTGCGACGTTCGCTCGCCAGGCACCCGGTCTCAGCGGCGGTCGCCGCGTCGTCGGTTTTCTCGCCGATTCACCGGATCCCGAGGACAAGGTCCGCCGGCTGGCCGGGCTCCCCATCCTTGGCAGCCTGGACGAGATCGCCTCGGTCATCGAGGATCATGACATCTCCGAAGTCGTCGTCGTGGGCGCAGACGCCGCCCGGACACGCGAAGTCGTTGACCTATGCCTGGAGGTCGACGCCCGTCTGCGCATCCTCCCCGGTGCCGAGGATGTGATGGAGGATCGTCTTGGCGCCCTCGACGTCCGTGACATCCGGGTCGAGGACCTTCTGGTCCGACCTCAGGTCGCCACGGACCTGTCCGAGGTGGCGGAGCTGCTTCATGAGCGCCGGGTGCTCATCACTGGAGCCGGCGGTTCGATCGGCTCTGAGATCGTGGCACAGGTCCTCGGATTCTCCCCATCCATGGTGTTTGCGCTGGACCGCGACGAGACACTCCTCCACGATGCCCATCTCAAGTGGACGGGGAAGGTCGAGACGGTCCTCTGCGACTTGCGTGAGCCGGTCAAGGTGTTGCGGACCTTCGAGGAGATCAAGCCCGATGTCGTGTTCCATGCCGCTGCGCTGAAGCACGTCCCGGTCCTCGAGTCGTATCCAGAGGAGGCGGTGCTCACCAACATCATCGGGACCCGCAACGTGATCGAGGCAGGATCCCGGGTGGCGATGAGCCACTTCGTGCTCATTTCCACCGACAAAGCTGTCGACCCGTCCTCGGTGATGGGCGCTACCAAGCGGATCGCCGAGGTGATGGTGCAACTCGGCTCGGAGCGAAACGACGGTTGTGTCTACACCGCGGTTCGCTTCGGGAACGTCCTCGGCAGCCGGGGCAGCGTGATTCCCACATTCGTGGACCAGATTCAGGCGGGCGGCCCCGTGACCGTGACCGACGCCGACATGACCCGATACTTCATGACCACCAGCGAGGCCGTCGAGTTGGTGCTGCAAGCCTCGGCGTTGGCCGTGGGCTCCGAGGTGTTCGTCCTCGACATGGGGGAGCCGGTGCGCATCGTGGAGCTGGCACGCCGTCTGATCCGTCTCGCCGGTCTCACTCCCGAGTCGGGGATCCCGATCGTCTACACCGGCATTCGCCCGGGCGAGAAGCTCAACGAGCGGCTCTCGATCCATCCGATGAGCCCTACCCGGCACCCTCAGATCTCCGAAGCCAAATTGGATTATCCCAACCCGGCGATTTTCATGGAAACCGTGGCCGATCTCGAGACGGCGGCCCAGGCCGTGGACCGTTATCAGGTCCGGGGGCTGCTCAGCAACCTGATCGCCCACGATGTGCTCTGGGCGAATGGCCACATCATCGATACCAACACTGACAACGAGGCCGCTCCGGCCGAACCGGAGGAAACATGGAACTGAACCGTCTCAAGAGAATCCTCCGCGATCGGTGGATCGTCGTCCTGGTCATCGCCTGCATAGGCGCTCTGGGGGCGTGGGCGTTCACCGGGCTGGCCAACCAGCAGCGCCAGTCGCGTTTTCAGGCGGATCTGGTGCTGGCCTTCCAGCCGCTCGAGGGGCAGAGCTTCTCCGATCTGAGCGACGCGGTGGAGGAGAACTATGCCGCTGCACTGAGCGCCGCCTCGGAGCTGATCGCCGCCGACCCCAACTCCGGGATCACCGCCGACCCGGCCGCGGCACGCATCGTGTTCACCGCTCTTGGGACGACCAGGGATGAGGCAGCCGCAAAGGCAGATGCCCTGCTCGATGCGTTCCTCCTGATCGATCCCCTGCTGGGGGGCGAGTCGGTCGACGTCAGGATCGAGAAGGTCCAGACAGAAGCAGCTGATGTCGAGAGGCGTCTCAATGCGCTCAATGACGAGATCACACCTCCGCTCGATCCTGCCGCGCAACGTCAGGTAGATGTCCTCGAGCTCGAGATCGAGGGGCTTCGCGCCGCCATCCAGGAGTTGACCACCGCCGCGGCCGCCGCGCCGCCTGCAGAACGGGCCGACTTCGAGGCGAGACTGGCCACGGCCAAGACCGACCTGGAAGCCCGGATCGCCCTCCGGGCGGACCTTCCCGAGACCGAGCCAGGCACACCGAACGCTCTGCAACAGCTCGAGTTGAATGCCCTGCTGGCCCAGCAGACGCAGCTTCAGGCCGACTATCAGCGGCTGTATCTGCGCAAGCTCGGTTACACCGAGAACGCCCAGGCGGAGCCGGTCGACATCACCGACCTCAGTGCGGGGCCGGGCAGTGGCCTGGTCAACGCGGGGATCGGGCTCCTTGGTGGTCTGGCCGTGGCCCTGTTCGGGCTGATCTTCATCAACAACAGCCGGAAGACCATCTGGCTCCCCGAAGACCTGAGTGTCCCGATGCTGGCCGATGTCCCTGGACGTCGTACGACCGTCGGGGTCGGCCCCGCCTGGTACGACAACACCGGGGGCAGTCCGCGCAAGACGGCGATACAGGCGCTCCGCTCCGGAGTGGAGGCCCGGCTCGTGGGGACGCCGGGGGCGATCGCGGTGGCCGGTCATCGAATCGGCGCCCCTGCCGTGCAGGCCCTCGTCACCGACCTGGCGGTGTCCATCGCCAGCGCCGGGGCATCGGTTCTCCTGGTCGACGCCGATCTGGAGAGCGATGCTGCTCTGGCCGAGTACCAGATCGGCGGCCCGTCGCTGTCCGGCATCCTCAAGCTCAGCCCCGACTCGCTCCTGCTGGAGCGGGAGGTGGGCAACATCATCGGCGGCGCCTACATGATCAGGAGCAACCTTGCCGTGCTGCCCTCTGGCCCACCCCCGGCCACGCCGGCGGACGCATTGGCCGGACGTCAGTTCCGCGCTTTCGTCCAGGAGGCCTCGAAGCGCTTCGACTATGTCGTTGTCGCGGTGGGCGATGGCAGATCAACTGCCGCGCAGGTCGCCATGCAGCGGATCGGGCGCACTGTCGTCGTTCTCACCCCGGGACGCTCGACCGAGCCTCAACTCAGCACGCTCCTCTCCGACATCTCTGCCCGTCAGGTGGCCACTCTCGGCGCGATCTTCGTCCAGCGCTCGGAGGGCCCGGTGAAGGGCCGCGAGGAGTCTTCGGAAGCAGACAAGCCGATCCGGAGACCCGAAGCCCAGGCCGCCACTGCCACCGCTGCTTCCCCGTTGACCAGGCTGAGCAATTACCCGTTCTCGGTCGAGAAGCCGGACGGGGTGCTTCCTTCGGCGTCGCTGCGATCGCTGGCCGATCGGGTCGGCTCGCCCGCCCAGGACGCCGAGTTGGATCTCGTCCACGTCGACCGAGGTGACGATCAACTCGGGTCCGACCTGCTGGTGGCATTGAGCCACGCTTCCGCGGCCGAGGCATACGAGGCGGTGGCCGACTATCTGGTCACACGCGTCGAGGACATGCTCGTCGCAGTTCCGGGCCAGGACGGCTTCTCGGAGGGTCTCACCGGGGACCTCCATGACACGGGTTTCCTCCCGTTGCGCAATGCTGTGGATCATCACTCGGTGGGCACGTGGCTGGCCGAGGAGCTGCATCGGGAGGCCCCGGGCGCGACCTCGGATGGGATCGCCCGCGAGATGCAGCGCATTCTTGGCTTCGCCACTGGCGCGGATTCGGTCGCCTTCGACGATTGGCTCGCGACGAAGTTCTTCGAGCGACATCTGCGTCGCACCAACGGAGATCCCTTCATCTGGCATCTGACCAGCGAGGGTGGCACTGCCCAGCTGCTCGCCCACGCCACCCGGTTCGACCAGACGAGTGTCGAGATCGCTATCTCCGACGTGGCGCAGCCGCTGATCGAGCGTTATGAGAGGGACCTCAAGGCCTCACAAGTCTCCGGGTATGCAGAGCGCGCAAAAGGCATCGAACAACACCTCTCCGACGTCCGGAGCTTCGAGGCCGCCTTGGGGTGGTTGATCGGGATCGAGCAGGAGGGTTCGACCGCCGGCCTTCGCAGCCGGAACGGCAAGGGCACTCCGGTGTGGAACCCGGATTGGAACCTGGGCTTCAGGGAGAATCTCGCTCCGATCCAGCGTGCCGGGTTGTTGCCCTTCCCGGTCTTGACCGAAGAGGAGATGGAAACCTTCGTCGCCGTCGGCTGACGAACATGTCCTTCACCCGAACCACCGCCAAGGTCGTGTTCACCGCGGCCGACTGGCTACTCCCGAGACCCGCAGGCCCGCGCGTCCTCATCTATCACCAGGTCGGATCGAACCTGGGGCGGCAGATGGAGGTGACGGTCGAGGACTTCACCCGTCAACTCGACTGGCTCTCAGACAACTACGAGGTGGTTGCCTTCGAGGAGGCTTTGTCACGCTGGGAGGATCCTGACTCGGAGCGGCTCGTAGCGCTCACCTTCGACGATGGATACGCCGACGTCCACTCCACCGCCTATCCGCTGATGAAGGAGAGGGGTATCCCCTTCCTCATCTACCTGGCGACCGAGTCGATCGAGACCGGGAGCCCGCTCGGCCCGCCGGGCAAGGCGGCTCCGCTCAGCTGGGACCAGATCGTGGACATGCTGACCTCGGGCCTGGTCACCGTTGGCGCCCACACGCATCGTCATACCGATCTCCTTTCGATACCTGCCGAGGCGGTCGAGGAGGAACTGGAGACAGCGGACGGCCTCATCGAGCGCAGACTCGGCATCCGGCCGGCTCATTTCGCCTACCCCTGGGGTCACTGGTCTGCCGAGGCGGCCCTGCTCGTCGATAGCCGATACGAGACGGCGGCGATCGCAGCGACCAACAAGCCGAAGAGCCGGCTGGACAGACACAAGCTGCATCGTTACCCGGTCCAGCTTTCTGACGGTTTCCGCTTCTTCCCGGCCAGGCTTCGTGGCGGTTTGCGGGCCGAGGAGTTGGTTCGGCGCCGACTCGACGGTTATCGAGGCCCTTGACCCTTGGCTTGCTGTGGCGGACCTATCCCGTCATCTCGCGGAACGTCAGGTTGCGATCCCTCAGCTCCTCGTAGCCACCCTGATCGACGATCTCGCCGTCGGCGAGGAGGATCACACGATCGCAGCCCTGGACCGTGGTGAGCCGGTGCGCCACGGTGATGATCGTGCGCTCGCCCCTCAGCCCTTCTATCGCCCGGAGCAGCTCGGCTTCGGTGAGGTTGTCGAGGGAGGCCGTGCCCTCGTCGAAGATGAGCACTTGAGGCTTCCGGTAGAGGGCCCGGGCTATGGCAACTCGCTGACGCTGACCTCCTGAGAGTCTCACGCCGCGCTCGCCGACCGTCGTCTCCAGGCCCTGGGGCAAGGTATCGATGAAGTTCTCGAGACGGGCCAATTCGATCGCATCGGCCAGGGCGGTCTGGTCGATCTCGGAATCGGGGACACCAAAGGCGACGTTGCGACGGATGGTGTCGTCGAGCAGGTAAATCGACTGGGGGACGAGCCCGATCGCCGCTTGCCACCCCCGAATGTCGGTTTCCAGGGCTCTGCCATCGATCGTGATGCGCCCCGTCGTCGGATGGAGCAGACCCAGGATCAAGTCGAGCAAGGTCGATTTGCCCGCGCCGGTGGCACCGACGATCCCAACCGACTCACCGCGTCTAATGGTCAAATCCAGGTTTCGTATCACCTCGGTGCCGTCTTCGTAGGTGAAGTCCACCCCATCCAACTCGATGGCAGTGGTGAACTCGATCGGCTCGGCCTGCCCTGCCGGCACTTCCTCCGCCTCGGCATCGATCATCTGGATATTGGTGGCAATGGTCTCTGCCACAGATTGCCCGTACCGGATCCTGTTGACCGCGGCGACGATGCTCGACATGGCCGGCATCATCCGGAGGCCGGCGTACGCGAACAGGCCGAGGAAGGGCAGCGATGCGGCTGCGACCTGCTCCTCTCCCCCCCGGATGGCGACGAATCCGAGTACTGCCAACACCAGCAGGGTTTCGATGGTGAGGCTGGGGACCTGGGCCACGGTTGGGTATAGGTAGCTGGAACGCGCCAACCGCCTTCTCGTCCTGCGGAACTCGGAGTCGAAGAACCTCTCCCGGCCGAGCACCTTGACGTCCCGGATGCCGTGGAGGCTCTCCTGGAGGGACCCCAGGGACTCCTGCACGGACTTCTTGGTCACCTTCCCCAGCCGATTGAGGCTGGGCCGGACGATTCGGAGGACGATCAGTGTGACCGGGAGGAGCAAGCCGATCGTCAGCAACGTGGCCGTGGGCGCTGCGAACACCAGGACACCGAGCAGAAAAACGAGCATCGCCACGTCGGTCAGGCCGATGGCGATCGGAGTCAAGTAGTTGGTGACCACCTCGTTCGCAGCCCATGAGGCGTTCCTCATCAACTCCGAGCTGTTGTGGGCGATGTGGAACCGGTAGGGCATGGCGAGATACCCGGCGAACAGCCGGTTGGCCAGCCTGGCACCGGTGTTCTGTGTCACCCGGGATCGGACATAGGTCTCGAAGAGAGCCAACCCGGATTTGGCCACGAAGAACACTGCCATACCGATGGCGAGGGCGCGCAGCTGATCGGCCTGGGTGTCTCCGGGCAGCCATTCAGAGACGTCACCCACCAGCGGCAGCTCGATCGAGGACTCCTCGGCGGGGATCATGGTGTCGACCAGCACCGCGATCAGGATGGCGGCAACCGACTCCGCCGCGGCCAGGATCAACCCGAGGGAAGCCATGGCGAGCCATTTCGAGCCCTCGCCGCGCGGAATCAGGATCCTGATGACGCGAGGCACTGAGAGGGGCTGGTCCTGCATCATCTCAGGCTACGTCACCTGATCTCGAATGCATATGGCGCGTATGGATCACGTCGTCTCCTCCTTGCCGGTCAGGAAGTATCCGAGCGCGAGATACGTGATCCCGGCCAGGATTGCAGCGGCGAGCATCGCCGGGATGGTCGATTCCCAGAGACCAATGACCCGGGACGAGACGAGCACGACAACGGCGTGAACAACGAGGACCGTCCACGGCCGCTTGGCCAGCAGGTCCGATGCGCTGGGCCGGCAGTAGGGGAGGATCACCAACAGCCCGAGGCAGGCCCAGCCACCGATTATCGAGGCAGGGCGAGCTGCTCCCCCAACCGCGGCCACCCAGGCAGCCAACCCGGCCAGGGCGTAGGCGCCCGGGGCGAACAGCCGTGCCTCGATCGGTTGCATCGTGGCAACGGCCATCGGAATTGCGGCGCCCAACACTGCCCGCGCCATCTCGGTCTCGGGAACGGTCGCCCAGATGCCGAAGGCGCCGATGGCAAACATCGGGCCGAGGAGATGATGTGGAAGGTCGCGCGACCAGGTGGCCAGGGCGGTGCCGGCAACAAGGGTCACGGCGACCGTCAGGACCTGCAGCCAGAGTCGGTCGGGAAGCCCGCCTCGCAGGCTGACGATCACCGCCCCGGACGCCACGGTGAGCCAGCCGATGATTCTGAACGCGGTCGCCGACCGATTCAGCGCCCAGCCGCCTGCGGCAAGGACTGCGATGCCGGCCACGAGACCGAGACGTCTGGCCACAGCGAGATTGATTGCGATCAGGATTGCTGCAGAGAGCAGCAGCCCCCAGTCGGCCACCCGCTCCCTCGCGGTCTCGGGCACGAGCAGGAGAATGGCCAGCCCGACGACGCCGGCAACGATCCCCGCGAGGAACTCGGGGCGGGTGAGCAGGTCGAGAAGGGTGGCTACGGATTCCACCGGCGGCCG
This sequence comes from Acidimicrobiia bacterium, assembly GCA_041303885.1. Taxonomy (GTDB): domain Bacteria; phylum Actinomycetota; class Acidimicrobiia; order Spongiisociales; family ZC4RG35; genus JARDZU01. The sequence goes on from JBFYOJ010000184.1 coordinate 17,890, forward strand.
ATCCTATGTGCTATTTCGAGATTCATTGCGATTCGTCCTCGTCGCTCACTGCGCGTCGTGTGGCCAATGCTCGAATGGCAGGGCCGAGCAACCGGCTTCGCCCGAGATTCCCGAAGCGCAGGGCGTTGACACGGGGGCGCAGCAAGTCGGTCCACTGCAGCTTCCATGGTTCGGCGACTCCTCCAAACTCGTAAGTTGATAGGCCTCGAGCCGCCGCGGCCTCGAGGACCCAGAGCTGGAGGACCTTGCCCGGTGATTGGCGGCTCCAGTACTCGTCATACCCGGCCTTGAGCGAGAAACGCCTCCCGTCGTAGTCGAGGTCGAGCTCGAAGGCGGCAATCCGTTCCCCAACCAGCAACGCGCATATTCGAAGCCAGCCTCGATCGCGCGCGAGCTCGACCAGCTCACGGTAAAAGCGCTCGCTGTCGGGGCTGCTGGCGATCGCACTCCCCTCTCTGCCCTTCCATCCCGATGCCTCGACCCTCATGCATTCCTCGAGTGCGTTGGGCATGACTTCGTCCGCGTTGTCGAGATACACGACCTCGCCGAGCTCGGTCAGTCGTCTCTCCAGCCGCTTGACGTCCTTGATCAAGTGGCGGTCGAGTCGGGGGCTGACTGCATCCGCCCCGGTCAGCTCCATGAAAGGCGCCTCGCTGCGTCGGTCCACATGCCAGTTGGGATCCGGCGAGGAGGGGATCAACGCCGATCGACCGTCGAGCCGGAACAACCGAGTGACGGGGAGATGCCCCATCCAGCGATGGACCTCAGGCGCGGCATCGGCTCCGGGCTCGACTATCAGGTCGAATACGTCGCTGTGGGAGTTGGCCAGCGCCGAGTGTCTCGGCCCTCTCCGGGAAAGGGGGAGAACTGCCTTCGGCTCCCCGCCCTCGCTCCACACCGCCACCTCCAAATCCGACCCTGTGGGCAGGAAAGCCCTGCTCCAGATATCGAACCACTCGCTGCGCAGGAATGGGGTCGATCGTGGCCCGGAGCATCGATTCCACCACGGGGCGAGCTCCTCGAATACGGCCCGATCGCGTCTGATTTCAACGGTCCAGTTGGACATGCTCAACTGCCCTTGCTCCGGAGTCTCTCCCGAAGCCGATGGGTTGCCTCGATCGCGGCCAGTCCCGGTGACCGCCCCACGACGAACGTTCCCTCCAACAAATCCGTGGCGCCAAACCGGTATTTGTAGTCCTCGGCGCCCCTCAGGAAGTCGAAGACCGCGATTCCCTGTCGGGAGCACTCGTCGATCGCCTCCATGACCAACACCGACCCCAGGCTCAGCTGGCGATACTCGGGATCCCATCCGATCTGGTAATAGGCGAAGGTATCCCGCCACCGGAACCCATATAGGACACCCACGACGTCGTCGCCCCGGGCCGCCATCAGCAGCGCAGTGCCGCCTCCTTCGTCACCCCAATCCAGCATCCGCTCATGAAAGGCCCGTCGTTGCGGTGCGTCGAAGACAGGGTTGTCGCCCGTGTCGGAGCGCCGTAGTTCGTTGAGGTGATAGAGCATCTCGAGGTCCGCTGCTTCGACTTCGCCTGGTCCCTTCCAGGAGAACTCGATGCCTTCCCGGGCCAGTCGCCGCTGTGCGTTCCGCAACGTCTTGGCGAGCTTGCCCGACATCAAGTCGGGCGCATCCGAGATCATGACCCGAGGACAACGCTGCATCTCGACGAGACGTCCGTCGAGCGACTCGCCCATTTTCAGCGGTATACCCTTCAGCAGTATCGGACTCATCGTCCGAAGCCATCCTGCGAGCGCTGTTTCCGCTCCGTCGATAGCCAGCCACCCCGCGTGGTCGGTCCCGCTGCCCGATCCTGCGTTGGAGATGACCCGAATCTGCCAGGGAAGCCTGCCGGTGAGCCGCTCCTTTGTCTTGGCGAGGGCGAACAACCCGGTGAGTCGCGAGCCCTCCGACACCAGGGCTGCGGTGCCCGACGGGCGGTCTCCTACCGTCTCCCACCAGGAGACGATCCAATCTGGGGTCTGGAAGTAGCTGGCATCGGGCACGTCCGACGCCAGCCTCCGCCATGCACTGTGCAGCGTGGCATCGGTCACGAGTTGCTCGAGAGGAATCACTTCGAGACGAGACGCCACGGTCAACTCCGTCCTCTTGCCCGATGGATCGCCGGGTGCAGCCCGCTGAGGATGATCTCGAATCGCTCAGGGGTGGTGTTGCTGTTGACCCGCAGCCGGGAGGCCCGGAGCGGGTCGGTGCCGGGCTCGATCATCCGGTGGTCGAAGAGGAACGCCAATCGGTACCCAAGGTCGGCGAGCGTCTGCTCGGCATGCTGATCCCAATCGCCGTTGGGATAGGCAAACCACTGGGGAGCTTCTCCCAGAGCCTGCTCGAGGGCGGCGTGGGCCCGGGTGATCTCCGTCTCGATGGTTCCGGGCTCGCATCTATTGAGACATGGATGGGACCAGGTGTGGTTGCCGATCTCGATCCCACCACTCCGGAGAGTCTCTAGATCCTCGGTCTTCAGTTGTGGGTGTGGCGCGCGCGGGCGACCCGCAGACTGCTCCAGTGCCGCAACCGCCCGGATACGGTCGACATCGGGGATCTGCTTGAGGTACCGGACCAGTTCAGTCCCGTAAAGGCCCTCATGACCCTCGATCAACCCGCCTGCGTTGGCGAGATCCGACGCTGCAGACCACCAGAAGTCATCGTTCGTGGAGAGCACGCCTGGCACGATGAAGGCAACTGCAGGGAGCCCGCGCTCTGCCAGGATGGGCAGGCCCCGCTCCAACACGGAGCGATGCCCGTCATCGAAGGTGATGAGCACCGACCGGTCGGGCAGGCGGAGGTCGCCGTGCATCGACCGATCCAACTCGTGGATTGTGATCGGGCGGTAGTTGCGCGTCACCCGGTCCATGAGCCCGGCAAAGACCTCGGGATCGTCGACACCGTGGAATGCCAGCACCGCGGGCCTCGACCTGTTCACCTCGCGTGAGATGAGTTGAAGTGGGGACCAGCGAAGCAGCCAATCGATTTTGCTCAACTGTTGTCTCCCTGTCGGCGGTCGAGAATCGTGCGGTAGAGCGCCTCGAGCCGGTGCGCCGTGCCCCGCACCTCGTATCCGGCACGCACCACACGTGCTGCTTCGGCTCCTAGCCTGGCGGCGAGGGTCCGGTCCGTCGCGAGGTTGGTGATGGCTTCCGCCAGCGCTTCTGCATCGCGTTCGGAAATCACCAGCCCACTCTCGTTGTGCTCGACGATCTGGTTCATTGGTGGACGGTCGAACACGATGACCGGCAAACCCGATCCCATGCCCTCGATTAGTGAGACTCCCAGGCCTTCGTATAGGGAGGGAAAGACCATGAGGTCCGCCGCTCTCATCAGCCTGAAGACATCGGTTCGGACTCCGAGCCGGATCACCCGATCACCGATACGCAACTTCTCGATCTGGGCGTCGAGCGCGGGGGTTGACGAGCCCGGGCGACCCACCATCACGAGACGTGCATCTATCTCGCTGTGCGTGAGACGGGCGAAGGCGTCCAGGAGATAACGCTGGCCTTTCTGGGGCTCTTCTCTGCCCACAGCCAGGACGAGGAATTCCCCGGGATCCCCGATCAACTCACGGCGCACCTCCTGGCGCTCGCTGTCGGTGAGGACCGCCGAATCGAGGAGGTCGATGGAAACCCCGCGCGGGATCACCGTGATCCTGTCGCGCTCGATGCCGATGGTGTCCACCCATGACCTCGCCACTTCCTCGGTCAGAGCATGGAATGCGGTCACCCGCCGCATGGTGAGTCGATCGAGGGCACGGTAGATACGCAGCTTCCAGTCTTTGACAGCCCTGCTGTCGACAGTGCGGATCGACTCGTGGCTGATGTTGACCAGGCTCTCCAGCACGGGAGTCCGGGTGAGCCGCCCAACCACGCGTGAGATGAGCGAGGCGTCGAGGAGCGAGCAGTGGATGAGGTCAGGTTGGAGGCGTCGGACGAGTCGGAACAGCCTGGCGCCGGACACCGCGAGTGGTGTCGACTCATGGCCCCCGTTGAGGGCGGTCACGGGAGCCCGCACCACGGACTCCCACGAGATGCCAGGATCTCCACCGTAGAGATACGCAACCTGGTGGGTGATCGTCGGGTCCTGGAACTGTCCGAGATTGGTGACGAGTTGCTGCTCGGCTCCGCCCGAGATGCCGAGTGAGTTGATGACGTGCAGGACAATCCGCGGCTTCACGATCGTGATGCCCGCTCCTGTGAAGACGTGCCGAATTGAGTCATCTCGTCTGGGTGTGCCTGTGTCAGTTGGCCCAAGCGCGCCATGCCGCCCTCCCCTCGAACCCAACAGGATAGTGCGGGGCTGGCGGGACGACCATGCCCCAAACTGGCTCTTCCGACCCAGTTTGGGCGAAGTCGACCGTCGGTAAAGTGGGCAGGTTGTGGCTAGATGGACTACCGAGACCCGACGAGACCCCGGGGTCTACTCCGAGCTCTCGGGTTGGTGGGATGCCCAACCGGTCGCTCGAGAGGTGCCGTATCTGAACTCCC
>JBFYOJ010000185.1:0-5188 GCA_041303885.1 Acidimicrobiia bacterium
CGTGTGCTCTTCCGATCTGACGGAGGCGGGCAGGCCGAGAGTGAACTCGATCGCCTGGTCCTTGGGGCCTGGCTCCTGCCACCAGCCGCGTTCGAACTCGAGGATCGTCCGGTCCTCATCATTCAGCATCGAGCTGAGGGTATTTCTGGACCTGGACTTAGTTGAGGATTTGGGAGCCGGGTGTCCGTCCAGCCCCACCATGATGACGAAGCAGGCCAAAAGGCAAGCGCGCGGTGCCTTTGGCGGGGACCGACGGGATAGGGGAATCGTGCGGAGCCCCTCAACGAGCTCAACGCCGTGACTCGTCGGGATTGGATTGCGATTGCCCTCGGGGTCCCGGCGAGGGATGATCGACGTCAGCCTTGAAGATCAGGCAGTTGTTCGGACTGAATGGCACGACGTCTCCCTAGCCAGACGAGGACAAGACCCCAGGCGAAGAGCATCGCCGCCATGTTCACGAGTTGGGCTGAGCCGAAGCCTGTCAGAGGGAGGTCACCCACAACGACCCTGGCAACCGCAACGTTGTTGTTTGGATCCAGGTCGCTCGATTCGACAAGTTCAAGAACTGCAGAGTTGGTAACGGCCGAGCCGTTGTCGACAGTTGCCGTCGAAGAAATCAGGACGGTTGTCGTCGCACCCGCGGAGAGGCCCTCGGTTCGGGCGCAGGTGGCCCCAGTTCGAAGCAACTCACACGACCAACCGGTACCTTGCGCCGAGTCGAGTTCCAATCCGGGACCTGCGATGTCCACAAGGATTATCGGACCAGGTGCGTCGCCCGGTCCGTTGCTGGTCACCGTGACTGCCCATTGGATGCCTGAGCTTTGCTGATCGGTCGACTCTCCTGTCTTTGTGACTCCGAGGTCATACAGGTTCGACACGATCACAGTCGTCGGCCCGGCATTGTTCGTTGGGTCGGCGTCTCCGTCGGGATCGGCGTCTGTGCCGTCCGTAGACTCGTCACCAACGCCGACCTCGCCCGGTGATGTGGCGAAGACGCCTGCCACATTGTCGACGCTGACATCCATGGATGCCGTGATGGAGAACACGGCCAGAACATCGCCCGTCTGGCCTGGAGCGAGGCTCTGACCCGGGGCGAGGAGATTCGCACTGGCGGTTCCATCCCATTCCCGAGATCCGATCAGAGTCCCGTCCGTCGTCTCGAAAGACTCTGGAGACAGATCGGCAAATATGGTGACCACGTCGTCGGTCACCATCAAGTCCGCCAGAGTGACATTGCCGAAGTTCTCAACCGTGTAGCGGAAAGTGATTTCGATGGTGCCGTCAGGATTGATCACAGTCTGTTCGAGATTCTTGGCGACCCCTATCAGAGGTTGGGCTGAGAGCTCCAGAATCTCGGCGCTGGATGATGTCACATCGTCGCCTGTGTCTCCCGGGTCAGCGCCGGGCGGATTTCCTGTGGCCAGAACAGTGTTGGTGAGTGTGCCGGCATCGATAATCGCTTGATCCAGTGTGACCGATGCAGTGCATTCCATGGTCCCACCCGGAGGGAGCGCGTTCGCCTCACACGCGACTGAACCAGCCAGTGGGTCGCTGATACCAACCGGATCAAGTGTGACGTTGCCGGTATTCACGACACTGATTGTGTAGCTCGCCACGTCCCCGGCGTCCACACGGGCGGATGGATCGACCACTGCGTGGTCGATGGTGCCGACCTTGATGACACTTATGCCGGGAACCGGTTCCAGCAGGACGGTGGCGCTGTCAATGGCTGAGACAACCGTTGACCCGAAAGTGCCTGCTGCACTCGCAGTGTTGGAGACTGAACCTGAATCAATATCAGTCTGCGAGAGCACAAGCGTCGCTGTGCAGATCATAGTTTCGCCTGATGCGAGAGAGGTCCCGGGACAGGTGACCGAGCCTGCCGCATCATCGGTGACGGCAACCGCAGCCAGGGTCACGTTGCCGGTGTTGGTGACTGTCAATGTGTAGTCGATTGAATCGCCGGCGTCCACGCGACCCGAAGGCGTAACCAGCGAGTCGTCCAGATTGGCTGACTTGTCGAGAGTGATCGTCGGCTGTGAAGCGATGGTCTCGGTCACCGAGTCGGTATCGCTGACCAACACACCCTCTGCGTCCTGCGCAGTTGCCGATGCAACGCTCGCTACCGCGCCACTATCAACTTCGGAGCCCGTGAGCACATGGGTGCCGGTGCAGGTCGTCGACTCTCCAGGCATGAGTGTGGTGTCGGAACAGGTCGCCAGAAACCCAAGGGAGTCGCTGATTTGCAGGGACTCGACTGTGGCCGTGCCCAGATTCTCCACCAGGTACTCGAAGTTGGCAGTGTCGCCTGGGTTGGTATGCCCGGAGGAGTCGAGATCGGTGAAACCGGTAAAGGTCGTGGCTACCGAAATCTCGCACACGAGTGTTAATTCGATCCCGTCGAGGAAATTCCCCAGGGAACCGGTGTCATTCGATACGAATGAGATCTGGGTAGTGGTTTGACCTGCAGGAACCACGTATGTGCCCGAGTAGAGGCTCCAAGCCGTTGTCGGGCTCGTCATCACCTGGACAACAGTTGGTGTTCCTGGAGGACCGAACCGCAAGTCTGCCGAATCAGTTGGCGCAGTTCTACCTTGATGCGCCACGCTCCAATCTACCGAATCGCCGCCGAGCGTTGCGAAGTCTTGGCTCAAAGTGCTCGGTTGTGTCGCATTCATTTCGGCGTGCTGACCGCCCGCATAGGACGTGACCCCCAGAAATGTGGATTCCCATAGCTCTATGAGGGTGTCACTTGCAGTCGTGCTCCAACCCGGAACAAATGACTCGTCAAAGAGCGCCCAGTTGGGGAAGGGCCCCATCGGATTGCTTCGTACCAGCGGTGTCTCGAATCCGAGGTTGACGCCACGAGAACAATTGACCGGTGCCCCGTGCGCAGGCTCTTGAGGGAATAGGAAGAACCCGGCAACCAAGGCGGTCGTCAAGAGCAGCCCTATTGCATCCCTGAACCTATGGTTTATGGCTTCGCTTGCTGCTGTTCGCAATTGCCTGCCAAGGTGGCGGAGTCCGCTCACGCTGAAGGATAGGCATGAGCCCCTCCGGGTTGTTGGTCTGACATAAAGGGCATGGCTACGCAATTGGAGGTTCGGAGTGGTGGCCGTGGGGATCGCCTTTGCAGTCGCCAAGGGCAAACCAGATCGCGCTCGATCTGATGCTCTAGGCCGTCACCCCACGACTGGATCGACCAGTCGTTCGCTGAGGCACAGCTCGCCCAGCACCCGGCTCGGGAGGAAGAGACCCTTGGTTGGGCCACTTCTGGCCACGGCGGGGCCAGAAGTCGCCCAAGAAATGGTGGGAAACGACGAAAGACACCGTGAGAGGCAAGGGGGTTGAATGAGCTGTCTTCCCTGGTAATGGCCACAACGCCCCGCCATCTGCTGGAGCCGGGTGCCGGAATCGAACCGACGACCTGCTGTTTACAAGACAGCTGCTCTACCGACTGAGCTAACCCGGCGCTCCCGACTCGCTACGTCGGACCCTCATTATCTCAAAGCAGGCAAGGGCAGCGGAAACCGAGACATTCAGGCTCTCGGTGCCACCCGCCATCGGTATCCCCGCCAGGAGATCGCACCGCTTTGCGGCCAGCACGCTGAGACCGCCGCCCTCGGCGCCGAGCACGATTGCCACGGGCTCGGTCAGGATGGCCAACCCGAACAACGACGTTTCGGTGCCTGCCTGAAGACCGACCACCCACACCCCTGAGTTCTTGAGGCGGCTGAGAGCCTCCGGAATCGACCCGACCACGGCCACCGGGAGATCCTCCAGGGCACCTGCAGCCGCCTTGAAGGCTGCCGCGGAGAGAGGTGCCTGACGCTTCGACGAGATCACCATCCCCGTCATGCCGGAGGCCCGGGCGCTGCGAGCGATCGCACCGACATTGTGCGGGTCCTCGACGTGGTCGAGCACGACCAGAGCCGCCCCCGCGCCGGCCAACCGGTCGATCGGGACCGGGATGATCGGCGCACAGTCGGCTACCACACCCTGTGGAACCTCGGTCTCTGCCATCGGACGGACGTCCGGGACCGGCTTCACCAGGTCATGACCTACGGCATCTGCGATGGACTGGATATCTGGCCGGTTCAGCCGGCCCTCCTCTACCCAGATTTTTCTCACCCGGCCGGCAGCCGCGGCCGCAGCCACCGCATGCAGGCCCTCGACCCTATTTCCGAAGCCAGCGAGTGCCATCAGCGCCGTCCTCCAGCAGCACCCCGGCCCGCTCCAGGCCATCACGAATGGCATCGGCGTCGGCGTACCGGCGATCCTCTCGGGCCTTGGTGCGCAGCTCGACCAGACGGTCGATCGCAGCCTCACCATCCACCTCCACCCCGAACCGTCGGGGAAGGTCACCCAGATCGAGCGCCGTCTGTGACGGCCCGGTGGCATCGTCGAGCCCGAGGACTCCGACAATCTCCTCCACGGCTCCCGAGATCGCCGACGCATCGCCCCCGTCGTCGAGGAGCCGATTGCCGTCACGTACCAGGTCGAAGAGCAACGATACGGCCCCGGGTGTGCCGAAGTCGTCATCCATCGCCTCACGGAATCGGTCGATTGCCGCGGGATCCGGCTCTCCCGGTGTGCCGCGATCGCGAAAGCGCTGCAGACGATCCAATGCGTCCTCCGCCTCGACGAGCAGATCCTCCGAGTAGTCGATCGGTGATCGGTAGTTGGCGCGAAGGAAGAGGAGACGCAGGGCCTTGCCCCCGCGTCTCTCCGTGATCGAGGCGAGATCGACGAGGTTCCCGGTCGACTTGGCCATCTTCTCCCCGCCGAGGTTGACCATGCCGTTGTGCAGCCAATACCGGGAGAAAGTGGCCCCGGTGGCCCCCTCGCTCTGGGCAATCTCGTTCTCGTGATGAGGGAAGATCAGGTCGGTGCCGCCCCCATGGATGTCGAAGCCGACCCCGAGGTACTTGGCGGCCATGGCCGAGCACTCGATGTGCCAGCCGGGCCGGCCCGGGCCCCAGGGCGAGTCCCACCAGGGCTCACCCGGTTTGGCGCCCTTCCACAGGGCGAAGTCCAGGGGGTCGTTCTTGGACTCGCCGACCTCGATCCGGTAGCCGGCGCGGAGCTCGTCGGGGTTCCGCCCCGACAGCTTCCCGTACCCCTCCCAGGCCCGGACCGAGAAGTACACGTCGCCACCAGATGAATAGGCCAGACCCCGCTCGACCAG
>JBFYOJ010000186.1:0-18976 GCA_041303885.1 Acidimicrobiia bacterium
GCCGCCCGGGACGTATTCCCGCTGATCCTCGCCGAGCTCGACCGATGACGGAGGCCTGCCGACCACTAGCGAGCGATGCGGTCCGGTCATGGGAGGCTCTTGGACCACCCGGCGGCATATCTGTCGGCCACCTCCTCGAGCGAACGGAGACGCTGTGCCTCATCCGGCCGGCCGTGCGCTTCGTAGTCATCGGCGGCTGATCGCAGGTCGTGGCCTTCGTCGAGGACGATCTTGAGCACCTCTGGCGGACCGCTTCTGCGACCGGGAGGCGATCTCCTGGAAAGTCGAAACAGCCCAAAGCCTCTGGTCAGAGGCTGCACTTAGCGGTACGGGGTCGCGTGAAAGGAGGGCGCAATGACGCGACTCACATGGAGAGACGGGGTCGCCACCGTCCTGGTCGGTGCGGGATTGGCACTCTACGTCCTGTGGCTGAACGGCGCTGAGCTGGCCGGACCCAGGACTATCGCAGGGTTCGTTCTCGGTTTCGGTCTGGCAGCGTCCCTGATAGCCGTCGTGTATGGGGTCGGGGCCGGACTTCTGCGAGCGCCGAAGGTGTACCTCGCCGTCGCCTCACTTCTCGGTCTCCTAGCCCTGGTGGCTGGTGTCGTCGCAGTCACCAGCATCAACGAGACAATGCTCGCAACTCTGGTGGCAGCGACCTTCGCGATGTGGCTGATGGCCACTATCCGGCACGCGGTCACCGAGCCGCGAGACGATCGGGCGCCGCGGCCTACCTCGACCCTGACCCACATCTAGCCAGAGTGTCAGTCGAATGCATCCGACTGACACTCGAGGTCTGTTCTTCTGAGCCGCTGAGGGCTCCTGCGCAAGCTGATCCATGGAGTGACCAGGTCACACCTTGAACCCACAACAAGGGGGAGGGCGGTGCCCTCCCCCTTGACACTCCTGGCTCGAGGAGTCGGAGCCTTCCAGGCGATAGACGTCCGACTGAGCCACGAACTCTTCGGCGTAGTCGATGATGAGGGTCCTGGTCGCCGGGTCAGCGAATCCGTATCCCCGTTCACGGAGGCGAGGGCCATCTCGGCCGCCGCTTCCGGATTTGTGGAGGCCAGCCATTCCCCGAAAGCCTCGAGGAAATCGCGGGCCTCCCGGGTTTCCCCGCTTCGCTGCACGGCGACGACGCCCGAGTTGTCGACGACCCAGTGGTACGTACACGAGAACCCGGCTTCGGCTGGGGCGGGCCTGCTGCGGCCGAAGGGCGATCGGTTCGAGGAAGGCATTGAGTCGGAAAGTGGGTCCTGGCCGGTCAAGCCACGTCTCTTCCTCGCCAGAACGGTTCGATGCCGACCCGCCATCACGGCCGGGCTTCCTGAAGCCTTCGGCGATGGGATCGCGGTGACCCCCAAACCTGGTTACGAGGCCGACGTTGCCCCGCTCACCGACCTCCTCAACGCCGAGAAAGGATTGCCCATCCGCCCCGCCGATCTGGTGACAGTCTCACCGGTCGGCTGAACCCGGCGTCGGTGGGCTCAGCACCTCGCATGAGTGCCCGACATTGGGCATTTGTCCTCTATCGGACTTTCCTCCCGATTGGCATCCTGTGCGCGGAGGGCCAGCGTGCATGATCCGACGTTTCTGTCATCGACGTAACAATGTATCTCAGCGCTCCTCCACGTTGACAGCGGACTGGTCGTGTCTGGCCGTGGGCTGACTTGATCGGCTCATCAGGGCTGGGAAAGACAGGAGGATGCCATGAAGTCCCGCGGCTGGCGGGTGATCACGGTGATGGCGGTGTTGGTCGGACTTCTGGTCCCGGCGGCGGCTGCGGTCGGCGCCGACCAGGAAGTCGATGTGTGCGTTATTCCGGCCGACACCCTTTCTATCGATGTGGAACCATCGATTGGCTATGCACAAGTGGTGCCGGGAGGCAGCACCACTGAGGCTCCGTTCGGGATGAACATCACCAATACCACGGCCAACGGTTGGCAGGTATCCGTCGTTGGTACCGATCTGCACAGCTACAACTGGGAGAATTGTGACGAAACTGGTTGTTACAACCGGTTGCCGACCGATCCTTCCTACACCATTCCGGCCTCCAGCATCTACGTCAAGGGCGGTGGCGTCAGTTGGATGGAAGCGGGCGTGATCACGTCCTACGAGGGCGTCCTCGGCGGAACGGAACCGCTGTTGCTCATGGTTGCCACGGCTGATGCCTTCGGGTCGTTCGGTATTGACAATCCGAACCCCACGGTGCAGGTGAACGTCCCCAGTGACGCAGCCGTTGCCGATTACTGGGCGACTCTGACCTATACGGTCGAGAGCACGCCGTGATCCTTCGGGATCATGATGGGACGGCCTCAGTGATGGGGCCGTCCCCATCATCATGGTTTGGGCTTTCGAAGGGGTCTTTGTGAGATCCTCGAATGCCTCGCCCCGAAGGGGAAAGGTCAGGTCGCCTGGATCGATCCGGGCGCTCGCCTCGATGACCGCCCTGCTTCTTTCACTCACGCTTCCGGCGGCGGGCACCGACGCCGATCCCAACGCGGGTCCAGACTATGGAGCCCGCCCCGCTCCGCTGGGAGAAGCAGTCAGAGCCAGCGGCTTCTTCGCCCATTCTCTCGAGGCGGGAACAGGTGTGGTCGATGCGGTCGAGGTCTTCAACCTCACCAATGGCGCCGCCAGCTTCGATATCTACGCGGCAGACATGGTGCAATCCACCGCCGGTGGCCTCACCGCAGCCTCTCCTGATTTGGAGGTGACCGGGCCCGGAACCTGGGTGTCCCCGAAGCAGGGAACCGTCCAAGTCGAGCCGCGGAGCTCGGCCCGCGTCGAGTTCACGGTCGATGTCCCGCAGGGAACCGCACCGGGCAACTACTTCGCCTCGCTGCTGGTGGAACCCCTACTCCCCGTCGGCACCGGGAACATCGAGACGAGGGCCCGTATCGGGCTCCGTGTGGAGATCGAGGTTCTTGGTGAAGTCGATCTCGGTGTGGGTCTGGCACCACTGACCTTCGTCCGGGAGAGTGGAGAGGTGCGATTCGAGTTGTCGGCCACCAACACCGGGTCGGTCACCTTCGCGTCCGACGGGAGTGTCGTGGTCGTCAGCGGGAGCGGCGATCCGGTAGCCGAGCTGAGCCTGGAGCCGTCCGGGCGGTTCGTCGCCCCCGGCGAACAGATCATCTTCCAGGCGGTGTGGGAGAACCCTCCCTTGTTCGGGCGATACATGGCTGAGGCCGATCTCCAGGCAGTGGTCGGGAACCGCCTCCCGGTGCGATTCCCCAGCAATACAGTGGCGATCTGGCTCGTGCCATGGACGCTGATCGGCACGGGGCTCCTGGTCCTTGGCGGTGTCGGCTGGGTTCTCTATGCCTCCCGCCAACGGCGTGGAAAGTGGATCCGACACCGACGCGAGGAGCGAGCGCTACTCAGGGACTTCAGGGAACGTCGGCGGGTCGAGGAATCCGGGTCCGAGCAGTCGCGGCGCCGCACGCCGGTCGGCTGACCGTCCTCGATGCGTGGGTCCGTGGGACTCGAACCCACAACTTATGTGTCCGCCAACGGATTCTGGTGACACTGAGCTCGGGTGTCACCAACGCTTCGGTGCAGACATGACCACACCGAGCACCGGGGGTTGCGAAAGGGCGAAACCGGGGTGAGGCCACCCGGGAGTCGCCCATGCACCACGATCAGGCACGATCACGGTTTCCAGCCGGCCGGCCGCGTTTCATCACCTGGCCCGTGATGCAGTACCGGACCGACACGACGATCACTCGCTCGGGTCCCCTCAGAGCATGTCGGTCAACAAAAGCGTCGGGGCGCGTCGCTGACTATCCAGTACCAGTTCGCCGCTCCTGACCATCTCCAGGGCGGCTTCGACCTCCGCTACGTAAGCGTCGAGATACCCCCCGGTGGCGGTATAGCCGACCCCGCCATTGGCCAGGGTCAGCTCCAAGGGATCGACCTTGCCCTGCGTCACGAACTGCTCGATGGCTAGGTAGATGCCCACGTCGAGCCGCTTTACGACGGAGGTGATGATCCGCGACCGATCCAATGCCCCAACCTCCTGATCGAGACCCGCGAATTCGATGTAGCCCCCGAACGACTCGTACATGTCGACGTCGACCCCGATCACCCAGATCTCCTCTCCAGCGACTGTCGCTCGCCCGGCCGCCCGGAATGCGCCCCAGGCCGACCCACCTGCGGCCGGGAAGATCACGTCAGCCCCTCTTGCGATCTGAAACTCGGCGAGGATGTCAGCCAGGGTCCAGGACGCGAAGCCGCTGAAATCGAAATCGAGACCGTTCCAGCCGCTCAGATAGGCCGACTCCACTTTGACGTTCGGGTCGATCGCCTGCACCCCTTGCTCGAAGCCAGCCTGAAACCCATGAATCACAGGGAAATCCACCCCGCCGATGAACCCCACAGTCCTGGTGGTGGAGGCCAAGGCGGCCACAACACCGGCGATGTACCCGAGCTCGACGTTGCGGGTGGACACACACGCCGCGTTACTGGGGAACGGATCCATGTCATCGGTGTAGTCGAGGATCACGAAGGCCGTCTCCGGGTGGGACCGGATGAACTCGTAGCCGGGCTGCCTGGCGGCGTCTGATGCCTCTAGCAGAACCAGAGGAGCCCCAGCATCGATGAACTCCGAGACTTGTCGGGCGCTGCCGCGGCCTCGGCCGACAGGTCCCCCGATCTCCTCGACGGCCAGATCGAAGTCGGCCACCGCCCGATCGATGCCGGCAGCGATGAGATAGCCGAAGGAACCGTCACCACGACCGTCGTACTGGATGACCAGGTCGGGCGGAGGGTCTGGTCGTTCCCGCCACTCGACCGAGGAATCGAGGAGCTCGGACTCTGTCCTGGTGAGTCGGAGTGTCGTCACCTCACGCCAGCCCAGGAATCGATCGAGGCGCTCGCCTCTCAGCAGGTAGTCCTCCGACCGTTCGGCATCCACCCACTCCTTGGTGGCCGCCTCCAGGGAGTAGAGACGATCGAGGTCCGTGGTATGACTGTCGATCCATGACACCATCCGGGGCCACTCTGCGATCAGGTACTCATGGGCCATCGCGACCACAGCGACCCCTGATGCGTCTCGATCGAAAGTGAGCAATCGTCTGGAGCTGAAGGCTTCGAGCACGCCCTGGAGCGCAACTGTGTCCACCCCCAACTCGAGCAGGTCTCGTAACGGCACCGGACGCGCCGTGCTCATCGCCCGGCCTTTCACCACCATTCTCATCATCAGCTGTTCGACAAGATCCCAGCCCTCGGTGTCGAGTTCGGCGAGCACCTCATCAGCCCCACCGGTCAGGGCTCCGTGCAGACCGCCTAGGTGCTGGTAGTCGGCGAGGGTCAGCCCGTTCGACCTTCGCTCGAACAGCTCGAAGAGCGTGAATTGCAGGAGTGGCAGCGCCCCTGGCTCCGCCCCCATGTCCGCCACCAACTGCGCCAGGAGCGCCGGTTCGACCGGAGTCCCGGCGGCGCGGGCGGGCTCAACGACCGCACGCTCGATCTCGGTAGGGGTCATCGGGCGCACGCTCACCACCGAGTCGATGAAGACGTCGGCGAGGGCGGGGGTCGAGAGAGGCTTGTCGTAGTAGTCCGCCCTCAATGTCGCCACCACCCGAAGCGGTGTCCGCTGATCACGAACTCCATTGGCAAGCAGTTCCGAGAACCTGGCTGCGGCGTCCGGTTCGGCCAGCGTGTACAGCTCCTCGAACTGGTCGACCACCAGAGTGAGCGAGCGATCGACCACTGCGACCAGCGACTTGGGATCGGATTCGAAGCGCCGCAGCAGGGATGCCCTGCCGCCAAGTCCGGCACGGTCCAGGACGCCGGCGAGCTCCCACAGCGGTCTCGCTCCCGGCTGCATGATCACGACCGCATCTCCGGCCTCCCGGAGACGAGGAACGACGCCCGCTATCGCAGCACTCGACTTGCCCGAGCCAGATGGGCCGACGATGGAAACCAAGCCTGATCCGTGCTGAAGACGGTCGTAGACCTCCTCGACCAGGCTTTCCCGACCGAAGTAGACGTCAGCATCCTCCTCGGTGAAGGCGCGGAGCCCGCGATAGGGGTTGCCCTCGGCCACCACCGAGGCACGCAGATCGAGACCCGGGTCTTGAAGGAGTATTCGTTCCTCGAGATCGCGCAGAGTCTCCGACGGGTCGATGCCCAGCTCTTCTGACAGCAGATCTCGGTATTGCCCGTAGTGCCGGAGTGCCTCGGCTTGTCTGCCGGAGCGGTAGAGGGTCAGCATCATCAGCCGGCGCGGCCCTTCGCGCAGGGGATCGATCTCGATAGCGTCACGGCTCAGGTCACGCGCCCGGTCCAGATCTCCCTGGTCGAGGGAGATGCCGGCCAACGCCTCCAGGGCATCGGAGTGGAGCTCATCCAACGAGCGAATGTGCCCCTGGGCGAAGTCGGCGTATGCGAGATCGCCCAGTGGCGCTCCGGTCCAGCACTCCATCGCTCGTTCCAGTTTCGGCTTCCCGGCGGCGACGTCCCCCGCTCGCGCTGCAACCAGCCCCTCGCGCACCAGGCGCTCGAAGCGGAGGGAGTCGACCGACTCCGGAGGGGTGCTGAGGACGTAACCTGCGGGTCGGGTTTCGATGACCTCTTGTGTCGAGCCGTTGGCGATCGCCTTTCGCAACTCCGAGACGTAGAGCTGGACCGAGTGCTCGGCAGTCCGGGGAGGATCGTCCCCCCAGACCAGATCAATGATTCGATCGGTGGGGACGATCTCGTTGGCATGTAGGAGGAGGACGGCGAGGACGGCTCGTTGTTTCGGCGGGCCCAGGGCGATCGGAGTGCCTCCTGCCTCCACTCCGAGCGACCCGAGCAGTCGGAATCTCACTGAGCTGATCCTGGTCCTCGCCGTCAACAGTACCTCCCCGGGGTCCCCGGCTGCCTCGGGCAGTTGGGGATGGGTCTATCTGCCGGACCCGTAGCCAAAGTGCACCATGTCCTGACCTCGCTGGGCCTGGGCAACACGGATCTTTGCCCACTGCTGGTTGGTGAGGTGCTCGACCTGGGCCTCCGCCCGCTGCGCCTGGATCTCTCCAGCCTGTGCGAGAAATGTGTTCCGGTAGAAGGCGACCAGATCCTCGCCACGGGTGGCGTTGACCTGGGCGATCCAGCGGTTCTGGGACATCTCGACGTACTCGTCCCAGCCCATCGATGCGATCCGAGCTGGGCCGGGATCGCTCGCTGCCACCAGGCTCTTGACACCGAGGGTGACGCCGACACCGATTGCCAGAGCCAGCACGGCAACCGCCACATACCTGAGGTTGATCCTTCCACCGACTCCACCTGCGACCTGCTCCTGTAGTACGGCCATCTCTTGCTCCTTCGTGCTCCTGGGCGGGCCTTCCGCCCAACGGCACGATGCGAGATGACGCTCAAGAGATTGTCGACTTTCTCTCTATTCCTGCTCTATTGGCTACACGGCGGCTCCATGGCGATCGACACGCCAAACCCGCCTGCGGCTTCTGCCTGTCGTAGGCGTCTCCCATGCGACGAGAGTCTCATGGCGAAGGCTGGGCTACTCGAAGGCGACCCGCCTCCACGATCTCGGGCACGGTCTGGCAACGCGCTGTCATAGGAAGGCGTCGATGTGGCGGTCGTGTCGGCGGTCCTCGGCCATGCGTCGCCCCGGATTCACCAGGTCCGTTTATCAGCATGTCCGCGAGGGGATGGCTGAGCAGGCGGCAGACGCAATCGAACGGGCATTCGGCCAGTAGGTTTGCATTCCGTTTGCGAATTGGCTCTAACGGGTCTCCGGCGTGCTGAAGCGCTTCAGGCGGATCGTCAACTAGCGCAAGGCGAATCGAACGGTGGGTCCCGTGGGACTCGAACCCACAACCAACGGGTTAAAAGCCCGCTGCTCTACCAAATTGAGCTAGAGACCCGGCACCGCCGAGATGAGCTGGCGGGACCCTCAGGATACCGCCGGGCGGGTCGTGCCCGAAGCCGGGTCCGGAACAGTCATCGGCTCATAGAATCCGGGTATGGCCTTCCTGATCATTGCGGCCGTTCTCCTGATCCTTCACCTCGCCATGACCTGGGCGGAGGGGAAAGGCTGGGTGTACTACCGGAAGGGCCGGGGCTCGGGGGTGGCTCTGGGCAACGCCATGGCCGAGATGGAAGCCCTTGTCAACCCTGCCATCGAGCATCGGATCGAGTTCGAAGAGCACGGCGACCTCTGTGGCCACGAGATCGACACCGACCGCTGAGATCGCCTAGAGGGGATAGTTGCCGAACCGGCCCCAGGCGATGAACAACCCGATTGCAGCCAGGGCCACGTTGGCGAAGATGTTGCGCGATTCGCCCCGTCGCGCGTGAACCACGGCGGCGCCGATCTGCTCGAGGGCGAGACCGGCGGCGGCGAGCGGTACCAGAATCGGGGCAATACCGGTGACACCGGGCAGTATCAAGCCGAGAGCTCCGAGCACCTCGACCGCGCCGATCGCCTTCACGTTTCCCCCGGAGAAGTCCTCCACCCAGCCCTGGGTCTCAGCCAGTTTCTCCCGAGGACGGGTCAGTTTGACCATGCCGGCGGCCAGGAAGGCGGCAGCGAGGATACCTTGGGCGATCCAGAGGGCAGTGTTCATCCGTTCGCTCCTGTCGGCGCGTTGAACGGTCGGCTCCGACTGACTCCGATGCCGCCCAGGGTGTCACCCCCGAAACGGGCGATCTCGGAAGCCAGGTCGAGTCGTCGGGAGGTCATCTCCATGTCGTCGGTGATCATGTCGGCAGGAACGAGCCAGGAGACCTCGAATTCGATCCCGTCGGGATCCTTTCCATAGAGCGCCTTGGTGGTCCCGTGGTCCGAAGCACCGTGGAGGGCACCGGCATCGGAAAGCTTGGAACCGATACTGGCCAGATCGTTCAGGGTGTCCACCTCCCAGGCGAGGTGATACAGGCCCACGGCCTGCCGCCCCGCCGGGAAACTGGCCGCGCCCTCCCCGATCGAGAACAGACCAAGGTCGTGATCGTTGCTCGAGCCCTCCGCCTGGAGGAAGACGGCGCCGGGGAGCGGGACGGGAAGCCGGTGGAAGCCGAGGACGTCCTCGTAGAACCGGGCGGAGCGCTCCGCATCCCTCACGTAGAGGACGGCATGGTTGAGGCGATGAATGGGCATCTGCGGACTCCTTGCTCTGTGTCGACTGCGTCAATGTCCTTGAACCTTCAAATATTCAGATTTAGACTACCCCGGTGAGCACCGCGTTGAGCAGAAGTGAGCTGAGAGCCTGGTTTCGCCTCGTTGGCGGCATGAGATCCCTGCTCAACGCCCTCGACCGCCAACTGAGAGACGAGGCGGGCATGACTCACGACGACTACGAGATCCTGAGCCGGCTCCATCGTGCCCAGGGACGTACCCTCCGGATGAGTGACCTTGCCCGGGACGTCGGTTTCTCGCCGAGCCGCCTCTCCCATGCGGTGGCGCGGATGGAGGACTCGGGCTGGGTGCTGCGGGCACCCTGTCAGACCGATCGTCGCGGCACCGAGGCCACCCTGACCGACGTCGGGGTGAAAGTCGTCGACGAGGTCACACCGGCCCACCTCGCACTGGTGAGACGGCTCGTCTTCGAGTCGGTGGGCCCAAAGCGGGCTGGCGACGCCGCCGAGGTGATGGGTGAGATCGGGCGCGCCGCGGGCGATCAGCCAGGCCTCGAGAAGACGTGAACCCCGTCCACGCCGACCACCATCGTCCATGGATTCCTCGTGCCCGGGCGCACACCGAGATGTGAGGGACTGCCCGGGTCTGACGGGCTGAACGGGTCGACGATCGGCTCTGCCTCGCTGACCGCGCCATCGGGACCGATGGCCACGATCCCGCCGATCCCCAGCGTTTCGTCCGTCGCCGGGACCCCGTAGAACAGGATGAACACGGTTCCGTCAACACCGGTCTCCACCTCGATCCCGGCGCGCGCCTCCACTGAGGGGTCCTCGGAGAATCTCATCTGCAGGGTCCGGGTCAGCCCGGCATCGGTGAGCTCGACGAGGACGTCGCTCCCCTCCACTCCGACCGTGAACCGGCTTCCGTCCCGGGCGGCAAGCCACTCCACCGACTCGACCACCAGGTCGTTGGGGTGGAGGCGAAACGGGGCGGCGTCCTCGAAGCCCAGCCCGTAGAGATACGTCCCATCGGTGGTCACCCAGGGCACCTCGGCTTCGAAGGCGGATCCCGAAGCAACGCCGTCGTCGATACGGAGCAGGGCCATGGTCTGCTCACCCCGGAACCCGGTGGCAACGATCGAACCATCGTCGAGGGCCTGAGGCATCTGGTACTGGAAGTAGATCCCGTCGACCAAGAGATCCTCCGGGACCGGCACCTGGTCGAGGTAGGTGCCGTTGTCGTCGAAGTGGGCGACTCGCAGCTTGGCCGCATCGAGAAACCACCAGGAGCCGTCAGGGGTCTGGGTCCCGTATTCCGGGCCGAGCATCAGGCCATCCCCGCCTGGCGCCGTGCCGAGGAATTCCTCACCCTCCCCGTAGAGGAAGATCTGCTCGGACCAGTCCGGGCCCATGTCGGAGAACGGGGCGAGGAGCACCGTGACCGTCTCGTCCGCGGCGGGGGAACTGCTCGTGGTGCTCGCAGCCGTGGTGTTGGTCTGCGTTGTGGTCGTCGTGGTCTCGGTCGGAGCGGTGGTGGCCGGCGACGTCGAGGTGGTCGTATCTGTCCCGGGAGAGCAGGCGGCGAGGATGGAGACGAGGACGGCGACGGTGACCGCCGGGAGGTTTCTGCGCATGAATCCAGATTACGGGGCATAGCCTCCACGACGTGAGCTCGATTCGCTTTGGGATCTCCCATCTCCCGCCCGAGGAGGGGAATGACGCCGGCTACCTCGACGCCCTGGTGGCGAAGGGTCACACCGCTCACGAGCTGCCGTTCGTCGACGGGTTCCCTTGGAAGGAGAAGCGCTGCCAGGCATTCGGCGAGCTGGCCGCAGAGCGGGACCTCCGCCTCTCGGTGCACGCCCCCTATTTCGCCGGGCTCACCCTTCCCGACGAGGCGCGGGGAAAGCAGTCCCTCGCCGCCCTCGAGCACACCATGAAGCTGGGACGTCTGCTTGGGGCCCCAGTGATCGTGGCGCACTTCGGATCCAACTACTCCGATGACCCCGAGGTGCTGATGGAGCGGATCAGGTCGAGACTCGACTACGTGGCTCCCAAGGTCGAGGCGATGGGAGTCGGGATGGGTCTGGAGACGGCGGGGAACAACCGATCGTTCGGAAGCCTGGGCGACATCGCCCAACTCGCCGCCGAGTACTCCTTCGTACGGCCGGTGGTCGATTGGGCCCATGTGCACGCCATGACGGGAGGTGGGCTCATCTCGAAAGAGGCCTTCCTCTCCGTGTTCGCCTTCCTGGAGGACCAGTTCCCAGGGTGGATGATCTCGCCGCTCCAGACCCAGTTCTCCGACAACGAGTTCGGGCCTGGTGGGGAGATCCGTCACATCCCCTATGGCGATGGGACCTTGCGGGTCGGCCCCCTGGTCGATGCTGCCGAGGCGGCCGGGATCCCGATGATCCTGATCTCCGAGGCGCGGGACCCGGCCAGCCACGATCGGATCTGGGACGAGGCCCGCGCCCACATCGAGCGGACGCCGGTAGAGAGCGAGGGACGGCCGATTGCGACTGCGGACGTCGGCTTCCCGTCTCCGGTGTCGGCCACCAAGGACGGCGAGCACTACCGGCCGGTGGGTCTCGACCGGGCCTTGCGTCTCTCCAACCTGGACAAGCTGTTCTTCCCGGACGAGGGCCTGACCAAGGGGGATCTGATCCAGTTCTACGCTTCGGTGGCGCCGGTGCTCCTCCCGCATCTCGAGGGCAGGCCGATCTCGATGAGCCGGTATCCGGACGGGATCAAAGGCCCCTCGTTCTACGAGAAGCGCGCTCCCGGGCACCAACCGGACTGGATGAGGACCACTCCGGTCGACTCCGACTCACAGGGCGGCGTGATCGACTTCTTGCTTGCCGACAGCAAGGAGGCGCTGATGTGGTTCGCCAACATGGGTTGCATCGAAGTCCACCCATTTCACTCCCGTCAGGGGGCACTGGAGAACCCGGATTACGCCATCTTCGACTTCGACCCCGCCGAGGGCTCGAGCTGGGACCAGGTGGTGTCGGGTGGCCGGCTGCTCGAGATAGCCCTGGGACAGCTCGGCCTGGTCGGATATCCCAAGCTGTCCGGGTCGAGAGGTCTTCATGTCTATGTGCCCCTGGAGCCGATCCATGACTATGCACGGGTGCGTCGCTTCGTGGGAGAGGTGGGCAATTACCTGGCTGCGGCGAATCCTGACGACCTCACCATGCAGTGGGACAAGCCGAAGCGAAAGGGCAAGGTCTTCATCGACCACAACCGCAATGCCTTTGGGCAGACAGTCGCCTCGGTGTACTCGGTGAGACCCCGGCCCGGCGCCCCTGTATCGGCCCCGCTCACTTGGGACGAGGTCGGGTCGTTGAAGAACGGGGACCTGACCATCACCAACCTGTGGGAGCGACTACAGCGGTACGGCGATCTCTTTGCCCCGGTCCGGGCCGGTGGCCAAACCCTCGATACTGCGGAAAGCGCTCTCGGGATCGCCGGCGAGGGTTGAGCAGGCTCGAAAGAGCCTCTCCCGGCCGCGGTTGCTAGGTTCCCGTGATGGATCTGTATGCCCGCGTCAACATCCTGGGTGGCCTCTCAGTCCGGTTGCCTCGGGGCCGCCTCGACGACGCGATCGCCCTGGACAACGACCCGATCCAGCGCGCCCGGCATTGGGCGGAACAAGGCGTGGACTACATGCACATCGTGGATCTCGACGCAGCCGCCTACGGGGACTATCGAAATCGGGATCTGATCGACCGGCTGATCGAAGAGGTGCCGGTGCCGGTGCAGGTTGCGGGTGGAATTCGCTCAGAGGGCGAGGCCCAGCGGCTCATCGAGAAGGGCGCGTGGCGCATCGTGATGGGCACGGCGGCCATCGAGAACCAGAACATGGTGTGGGACCTGTGCCGGGACAACCCGGACAGGATCGCGGTCTCTATCGACGTTCGCCCCGATGAGGAGGTCGTGACCAAGGGCTGGACACAAAACAGTGGCAGGTACCTCGAAGAAGTCCTGATCGAGATGTCCTCGGCCGGGGTCGTCGCCTTTCTCGTCTCCGAAGCCGGGAAAAACGCGCTCGAGGATCCTCCCAACCTACAGATCATGGCCGAGTCGCTGGCAACGGTCGAGCAACCTGTGATCGCCGCCGGAGGCGTCCGTGATCTGGACGACCTGAGGGATCTGGTTCGGCTCAACGCGGCGGGACGGCATCTCGACGGGGTGATCGTCGGACGGGAGGTGACTGCCGGCCGATTCACCATCGAGGAGGCGAAGCAGGTGCTGGCAGGTGGCGGTCCCGCCCGGGCACCGGGAGGGGTGATGGCGACCACGGTGCGGGTCGGTGTCAGCTCGTTACGCGACGCACTGGCCTTCTACGAGGATCGCCTCGGCTTCACCGCAGTCCGCACCCCGAATCGGGGCGTGGTCGCCGAAGTAGTCGAGTCGGCTCGTGGTCAGCGGCTCGAGCTGGTCGAAGGAGAGCCGAGACCGTCAATCCTCACCTTTGTGGTCGACGACCTGGAGCGTTGGGGTCAGCATCTGGGCAGTCTCGACATCGCGATGGATGCCACCGACAGCTCGATAGAGATACTCGATCCCGACGGGCTCAGACTCAGGTTCGAGCAGGCGTAGGGCGGACTTGCAGGGGGGTCAACCCTTGATCAAGGTCCGTGACTGCTCGCGGAGGTACTGACGGAGATACCAGGGGCCGCCACCGCCGGTCCCCGATGTGCCGGACCCCTTCCACCCGCCGAACGGGTTGATATCCGGCCAGGCGCCGGTGGTTGCCCCGGCAGCTCGGTTCACATAGGTGACACCGGCCTCGATCCCGCTGAACCATTTCTCGATCTCAGCCTCGTCACCGGAGAACAGACCGGCGGTCAGCCCGAACTCTGTGTCGTTCGACAGCTCCAGACCCTCCTCGAGTGAACCGACCCTGGCAACCGTCACGAAGGGCATGAACAGCTCCTCGGACCACACCCAGGAGTCGAGCGGGGCGGTCGCCACCGTCGGCTCGACGTAGTGCCCCTTCCCGAAGTCACCCTCGGTGAGGACGTTGCCTCCGGCGTAGATCTCGCCACCGCTGTTCCTGACCTCGTCGACCGCCTTCTCGAACCGCTCCACAGCGGCATGGTCGATCACGGGCCCCATGAACGTCTCCCGATCGACCGGGTTCCCCACATTGACCTTCTTCGTGGCCTCGACGAGCTTCCCTACCAACGCGTCGTACACCGCCTCGTGGACGTAGACCCTGGAGGTGGCACTGCATTTCTGCCCGCTGAGCCCGAACGCCCCGCGCACGATCCCTTGCGCCGCCAGGTCCAGGTCGGCGCTATCGGTCACCACTACCGGGTTCTTGCCGCCCATCTCACAGGCCACCGGCTTGGGCCGTTTCTCGTTGACCGTTCGATACAGGTACATCCCGACCGGATACGACCCGGTGAAGGTCAACCCGTCGACATCGTCATGGTGGGATAGGTAGTCGCCCACGTCGTCACTCCCCGTGACGACGTGGAGTGCCTCTTTGGGGAGCCCGGCGGACATCATGATTCGATGGAACTCGAGAGCCATCAAGGCGCCCTGGTTGGAGGGCTTGATCACCACGGTGTTTCCGGTGATCAACGCCCCGATGGATGGCCCGGAGGCGAGCGCCATCGGGAAGTTGAACGGTGAGATCACCGCCCACACCCCGAACGGGCGAAGCACCGAGGTGTTGACATCGGTGGGGCCGTGGGAGCTCAACGGTGTGACAAAGCCGTCGTGCTCGGTGATCTGGCGGGAGTAGTAGCGAAGGAACTCGACCGTCTCGGCCACATCGCCGAGGGCTTCGAGCCGGTTCTTGCCGATCTCATAGGAGAGCATGGCACCAAGCTCGAAGAGCTCGGCCTCCATCAGATCGGCAGTCCTGACCATCAAGTCCCGACGTCGCTCCCAGCCCCATGCGTCCCATTCCGGGGCAAAATCCTCGGCGACGCCCACCGCATCATCGACGTCGGCAATCGTGGCCTGGGCGTAACGCCCGATCACGATGCTCGAGTCGATCGGCGACGTCTCCTCGAACATCTCGCGATCGACGCGCTCTTCCCCGTTGACAATCACCCCATGATCCTGGCCGAGCCGCGGTTCGACGCTCTCCAATGCCGCGTCGTAAAGCGCGTTCAGCTCTTCGTTGTCGGGCGACATCGTGGCGTAGGTGATCTTGACGGCCATGCGGGGTCCTCCTTCGAAATCTCCACTCGTGACGATACCGAGTGCGTTGTGCTTCCCGACTCGACGGCCGGGCCACCGGCGCCCGGGTCGCCGATTCCGACTTCCGCAACCGTCAAGACTGGCTAGCGTTCTCCTCGAAGATGCCGGATTCACCGTGGGTCTTGTACTTCCCACTCCTGCTGGTAGGGGCGTATCTGCTGGGCTCGATTCCGTTCGCCCAGGTGATTGCGCGCGTCAAGGGGATCGACCTCCGCGTAGTGGGATCGGGCAATGTCGGCGCCGGCAACCTGACCAGGGTGGCGGGATGGCCGTGGGGTGGAACTGCCGGGGTCCTCGACGGGCTGAAAGGCCTGTTCCCGGTGTTGCTCGCCCAGAATGCGGGCTTTGGCAAGGGCGCTGCCGGTCTGGTCGGCTTGGCCGTCGTCATAGGCCACAACTGGTCCATATTCATGCGGGGTCGTTCCGGCCGCGGCATGTCCCCATCGGTGGGCATGGTCCTCGCCCTCGACCCCGTCCTCCTCGTGTGGACGACCGGTTGGTCGGTGGTCGGATGGAAGTTCGGCGGTGGCGTCGGCGGTTTCCTCGGTTGGGGGCTGCTCCCCATCGTCTCGGCAGCCATGGGGCGGCCCGCCACGGAGTCGATCGTCCTCCTCGCGCTTTCGCTGGTGCTGATGGGCCGGCGCATGCAGGGAAATGCGGACAGCCCGCGTGGCCTTCGCCCGGCGTTGAGACGGGCCATCTTCGACACCGATCCGGGGGGCGACGAGTTCCCTCAAACGGTTGACGGCCCGCTGACTCCGTGAGCCCTAAGCGGGTCGCATGGATCGCCGTCATCGCGGCGGTGGTCTACATCGGGATCGCGGGCTTCGTCCTCAACAACTTCGAACTGCCCGAGATGAGCGCCTACGCCTGGGGTCTGGTGGCTGTCGCGACGCTGTGTCAAATCTCGGCTGCATGGTTCTTCGGCCTGCTCTACAAGGAGTCGGTGGAGGAGGCTGGGGGGAAGCTGAGAGCCTTTTCGGCCTTCAAGGCCGCCCTGGTCGGCGCGGGTGTGGCACGGCTGATCCCCGCCGGTGGGGCGATCACTCCGGTGGCAATGGGATGGACGGTCCGGGACGAGGAGCCGTCGACCACGGGTGCGGCCCTGCGCACCGTCCTGCTCAACTACGCCGGCCTCCTGATCATGACCGGGGTCGGCCTGCTCCTCGCCCGGCCGCGCGAATCGGCCCAGGTCTTCTCGATCAGCCTCGCCGTGCTCGCTCCGTTCGTGCTCATCGCCGGGCTGGTGGTGATGTTCGGCTCAGGAAAGCTCGGCTCGCTGTCGAGGTTCCTGCCCAAAGGAGTCCGGAAGCGGCTCGACGCCACGGTGATCGATCATCTTCCCGGGCCCGAGTCCCAGACCTACATCTGGTGCCGGCTCGTTCTCGAGGGGGCGGCCCTCGGACTGGTCCTCCGGGCTTTCGGCATCGAAGTCAACGTGTTTCAGACCATCTCCGCCTTCGGGATCTCTTCGCTGGCAGGCGGTCTGCCGGGCACGCCCGGTGGTCTCGGTGTGACCGAGGCGGGCCTCGTCTTCATTCTCTCTGCGTATGGCTTCCCCGCCAGTGAAACCCTTGCGCCCGTGCTGATCTACCGGATCGTCTCCTACTGGCTGCCGGCGGCCCTCAGTTTCTTTGCCGGCGGGATGACCTTCCTCAGATCGCCGGAGGCCCGCGAGGCTGCCGAGGCCGATTAGGCGCCCGACCGGGTCAACTAGCCTCGGGGAATGGCAGACGCGGTCACTTTCAATCTTCCCAATCAGGACGGCGAGACGGTCTCGTCGGAGGATTTTGCCGGTCGTCACTTGATCATGTTCTTCTACCCGGCGGCGATGACGCCGGGGTGCACTTTGGAGTCGTGTGACTTCCGGGACAGCTACCAGGAGTTCACCGACGCCGGCTATGAGATCGTGGGCGTCAGCCCTGACTCGCCCTCCCGGAATGCGAAATTCAAGGCCAAGGAAGGGCTCAACTTCGACCTTCTCTCCGATGAGGACAAGCAACTGGCCACGTCGCTGGGTGCCTGGGGGGAGAAAAAGCTCTACGGGAAGAAGATGCAGGGGCTGATTCGCTCGACCTTCGTCATCGGACCCAACGGAGCAGTGGAGAAGGCCTATCGCAACGTGAAGGCCACCGGCCATGTAGCCAGGGTCAAACAGGACCTTCTCGGCTCATAGATTCACTCAATCGCCAACACGGATCCCGGCCAGCTTCTCGAGGGCCTTCACCAGAGCATGGTTGCCTTCGGATCCGAGGCCATGCGCCTGGAGGGAGCGGTAGAGCTGGAACACCAGGGCAACTCCGGGGAGAGGGACACCGACCTCATCGGCCGCCTCCAGGACGATCCGCAGGTCCTTCTGCTGGAGATCGATGGTGAAACCGGGCCGCCAATCACGCTCGATCATCTGCGGGCCGCGATTGGACAGCATCCAGGACCCCCCCGCCCCGCCCTCGACCGCGCTGAGCGTCGTTCGCAGGTCGAGACCGGCTCCCTGGGCCAGGAGCAAGGCTTCCGAGGCGGCCAGCTGGTTGAGCACGACCAAGACCTGATTGACCGCCTTGGCCAACTGCCCGGAGCCGGGTGCCTTGCCCACATGGGTGATGGTCTTCGAGTACGCCTCCATGAACGGCCGGGCCCGCTCCAATGCGTCAGCCGGACCACCGACCATGACTGCCAGCGTGCCCCTCTGAGCCCCTTCCGACCCGCCCGAGACCGGGGCGTCGAGCCATGCAACCTCCCGCTCGGCGGCGCGGGTGGCGAAGTCCCTTGTTGCCGCGGCGGAAATCGTCGAGTGATCCACCAGGATTCCGCCCTCGGTCATGCCGTGGATCACGCCGCCGTCGCCGAACACCACCTCCTCGACGTCCGGAGTGTCGGAGACGCAGACGAAGACGATGTCACTGGCCTCAGCCAGGTCGCGGAGGCCGAGGGCCACGTCACAGACGAGGTCCACCGCTTTCTCGGGAGTCCGATTCCACACCGTGAGCCGGTGGCCCGCGCCGAGCAGGTTGGCCGCCATCCCGTGGCCCATGGTGCCGAGACCGATGAAACCGAGTCGTGTCATGGTGCGGGACTCTAGGGGTGTGCTAGACCCCGGCCATATGCCGCATGATCGTCTCGACGAGACTCTCAGAGCCGAGGTGGCTGCTCTACGTGAGGCCGGGACCGCCAAGGGGTCGGAGGCGGTGATCACCGGTGTCGAGCCCGCCCGGGAAGGTCTTGGCCCGAGGTTCCGTCTGGAGGGCTCGGAGCAGGCATACCTCAAGATGAACTCGAACAGCTATCTCGGGTTGTCCCGGCACCCGGCGGTCGTGGGTGCCGAGGAGGCGGCCACCCGCGAGTTCGGGGCGGGGCCCGGGGCAGTCAGGTTCATCTCAGGCACATATCGTGCCCATCTCGATCTCGAGGACGGATTGGCACGATTCCATGGCCGGGACGCGGCGATGATCTTCTCGTCGGCCTATGCCACAGTCGTTTCCACGCTCGGCTCGTTGGTCAGCCCGGAGACCGCAGTGCTCAGCGACGAGTTGAACCACAACTGCATCATCAATGCGATCCGGATGGCGAGACCCATCTCGAGGGAGGTCTACCCCCATCTCGACTACTCCACCCTGGACACCCAGTTGACGGCTGCGGCCGGTTCGGCGAAAAGGGTGGTCGTGATCACCGA
>JBFYOJ010000187.1:0-11495 GCA_041303885.1 Acidimicrobiia bacterium
GGCTATTCCGTTCTGTCTCTCGGCGAGCGAAGCCGCCGGATCAACATGCTGGTCACCGCCCTGGTTTTCTCCACCTTCCACCTGCTCGGCCTGGATCCGGGGAACCTCGTCCAGGCGGCTGCAGTGGTCCTGCCTCAGCTCTTCATCGTGGGCCTGATACTGGCCTGGGTGACCCTGCGCACCCAGCGCCTCGGCCCGGCCATATTCATCCACTCGGGATTCAACCTGCTCGCAGCGGTGGTGCTCCTGCTCCCCCAGGACCTTCTCGAATCCGTCGGTTAGGTGATCCCGACCTTCTCCCGAACCGTGCGCATCTCGACCTCGGCCCGATCCCTGGCGACAGCGGCTCCTCGGGCCATGACCTTCTCGACCTCCGAGTCGTCGAGGGATTCGTAATTGGCCCGTATCGGGGCGAGACCCGCGGCGATGGCCTCTGCGGCCGAGACCTTGAACGCCCCGTAGCCACCCCCGGCGAACTCGGCCACGAGGTCTGCGATGGGACGACCCGAGAACACGCTGAACAGCTCGAGCAGATTGGAGATCCCCGGCTTGTCCTCCCAGTCGTAGACGACCTCGGAGCCCGTGTCGGTCACCGCAGCCTTCACCTTCCTCAGGATCTCGTCAGGTGAGTCCTTCAGCAAGATCCTCGACTTCGGGCTCGGGTCCGATTTCGACATCTTCGAAGTCGGATCGGTCAGGGACATGACCCTGGCCCCGATCTCCGGGGTGATCGTGTCCGGCAGGGGGAACTCCTCGCCAAAACGGGCGTTGAACCGCTGGGCGAGGTCCCTGGTCAGCTCGAGATGCTGCGCCTGGTCGTCGCCGACAGGAACGGCATGGACCTTGTGCACCAGGATGTCGGCTGCCTGGAGCACGGGATAGGCGAAGATGCCCAGATTCTGCTTCGCCCGATCGGCCTTCTCCTTGAACTGGGTCATCCGTTCCAGCTGGCCGAGACCGGTCATGGTGCCGAGGATCCAGCACAGCTCCACGTGCTGGGGCACCTCGGACTGGTAGTAGAGAAGGGATCGGTCAGGGTCGATGCCGACCGCCAGGAGCATCTTGGCCGTCTCGACCCGGGCCAGCCGCAGGTCCGACACCTCGTAGGGGATGGTCATGGCGTGGAGGTCGACCACGCAGTAGATGGTCTCGTACTCGTCCTGCATAGACACCCAGTTCCTGAGCGCGCCCGTGTAACTGCCCACATGGAAATCACCCGTGGGCTGAATCCCAGAGAACACTCTCTTCCGGGTGGTCACGATCGTCTCATCCTCATGTCGTTGGAAGCAAGTCGGCTCGGCCGCAGATTAGGGCTGCGATCGCCGGGCTCGCCTGCCCTCAGCCGGCCTGGGCGCCTGTGCGCTCCCCTGCGATCTCTGGAGCCAGGTACTCGTCGACCAACTCGCCGATGTCGACCTGGGCGACGAGAACAGCCGCCCCAGCCGACGTGGTGGCGTCGGATACCGGGATGTCCAGCTCGTCGATGCTCCCCCGACTCAGCCCGCGCATCGTCCAGCCGAGATCGACGGCATCGATGAGGGAGAGCTCGGAGTCGACGGTCAAGAACGGAGCTATCGACTGCGCCACCTCGGCGATGTCGCCAGGACTGCCGAAGTTGGACAGCCGTCCCATCATGGACATGAGGAAGTCCCGCTGCCTCTCGTTCCGGGTCAGGTCGCTCACTCCAGGCATGGTCCGCCAGCCACTATCGGTCAATTCCTGGGTGCTGCGGGAGCGAAGCCATGCCAGGGTCTGGGCACCGGTGGCCAGCGTGCACCCAGCGGGCAGCTCGAGGTCGGCCTTCTGATCACGCACCGCCCTCGGCACGCAGATCTCGTATCCACCCACTGCATCGACGGCCTCCTGGAACCCGGCGAGGTCGACAAGGGCGAAGTGGTCGATCGTGTGCCCGATGAGCGACTCCACCGTGAAAGTGAGCGATGTGGCCCCGTTCATCGCGGCCCCGCACCCTTCCAGCGCATCGTTGAGCTTGTGCTCGTTGGTGGAGTCACAGACATCGACCACGAGCAGGTCACGGGGAAGCGACAACAGGCCGGCTCGTGACCCATCGGAGGGGCGCATCAGGACCATGACGACATCGGCCCGATCACCGGCGAATTCCCCGAAGCCCTCGGTGCTCTCCAGCGTGTCTCGAGAGTCCGAGCCGACGAGGAGGAAGACGTCCACACCGTCGCCGCTGGTCGGAGCGGCCACCGGGCCCTCATCGGCCTCCTGGCCATCGTTGGCGACCTCGTCACCGGTCTGCCCCGTGTCGGGAAGGGCGGCGCGATCGATGCTCACCCGGGTGACATCACCCCATGTGGACAGGGCAAACACAGCCCCCGTCGTGAGGAGCAGGATGACGGCACACAGTCCGGCGATCAGTACACGTTTCTTCAAGGTCCGCCCTATCAATACCCCGGTGTCAGTAATTGTACGTCGATCCGAGACATCGAAACCCGGGGATGACCGAGGGTATGTCAGAGATGCGGTCTATGCCGTGTGCGCCGGGTTCGAGCCGATCAACAGCCCTTCCGGCGCCTCGGAATCGCTCAGCGGCAGGCTGAGCTCGAAACGGGACTCATCGGTGGAACCGACGTAACGAAGCGTCCCTTCCATCATCTCCGCCAGCTGTCTCGACACGGCCAGGCCGATCCCCACCGACCCCGGTTGGGTCGGAGATTGCTGGCTGCGGTAGTACCTCTCGAAGATCAACTCCGTCTCCGCCGGCTTGACCCCAGCTCCGTCATCAGCAACGAGGATCTGTGCCTTGCCCCCGCTCTCCTGCACCATCACCGCGATCCGATCACCGCCGTAGCGGATGGCATTGGTGAGCAGGTTACGAATTATCTGGCGACATCGAAGCGGATCGGCCCAGGCACAGACATCGGAGCCGGCCACCGCAATCGTCTTCCGGGTCGGGTGCGACTCACTGATCCCACGCACGACGCTGTCCACTTCCTCCCTGAGGTCGATCCGGCCTGGCTTGATCGAGAGGTTCCCGAACTCCGCCCGTGAGGCAACGAGCAGATCCTCGACCAGCTCGGCCAGCTCACGGCTCTGCACCGCGATGATGCCATTCAGCTCATCGAGCTCCTCACCGCCGAGACTGGTGCGACTCGAGACGATCTCCTCGGAGAGCCCGACGATGGCCGTCAGAGGCGTCCTGATCTCGTGGCTGACCGAGGCCAGAAGACGGTCCTTCGACTCGTTCGAAGCGCGCAGCTGCTCCTGATCGTCCTGCCGCCGCCAGTAGGCGCCGATCATGTGGGCGGCCCTCCACAAGGTCGCTATCTCGTCTTCGCTCCATTGCCGCTCGCCGGTGTACTGGACGAATCCGATGGAACCGCGGAAAGACTCGCCGACGAAGATCGGGACGGCTGCCTCGGTGACGATGCCGTCGTGCTCGTACGCGGCCCGTTCCTCGCCCGTCAGGTCCCTGGTGCGGACCGTGACCGCCCTCCGGTCTCGCAGATCCCGAAAAACGGCCGACTCCTCACGGTACGTCCCTCTCTTCCACCCGCCCGAGGGAAGAGCGGTCTTCCGGGTGGCGTCGGCGATGATCTCCCAATCGGTCGCCCCTTCCTTCTCCGTGTTGCGATCGACGTAGGCGTAGTCCGCATCGGTTGCGTCGAGAAGAGCCCGGAGCGCCTCGTAGATGGCGAATGCGTCGGTCTGGACCAGGAGGGCCTCCGAGGAGGTGGCGATGGCGTTCTGGAGCCGGGTCGCCTTCTCGTACCGGCTGATCGACTCGGACAACTGGTCGTACAGCTTGGAGACGAGCACCGTGGTGAAGACGACACCTGCGACCGAGATCAAGGCGCGAACTGCGATGACCTCGGGCTGGTCGTCACGCAACATTCCCATAGTGACGCTCCACAGACCAGCCGTTACCCCGGCGGCGACCGACCAGACCAGACGACTACCGGAGCTGAGCGTGCCGGCGAGGACGCCGAGCATCATGATCAGGCCGAAGGTCGTGGCGAAGTCGAACGCAGAAACGTCGACGCCGAAGGCGGCCTCGATGATGGCGAGCGCGCCAAAGAAGAGGATCGCGGACAGGACCAGGGCCATGGTGTCTGCGTCATCCCGTTGCGTCAGCCAGATCGCCCAGATTGCCAGGACCATGTAGCTGGCCCATCGGACCGGAGCCAGAGGCGACGTCATGTCGGCATTGCTGATCTCCAGCAACGCCAGGGCAGGGAAGGTCACCGCGAACAGCACCGCCACATACCGGTGAAATCGCTGTTGTGCCCGGATGGGAGCCCGCGCGCTCATCATCAGGAACATCGGCAGGTGGTCGTGAAATCCTGAACTCAGACGGTCGGAGGCAGACCGAGCAGGGTGCGGATCATCCGGGCGGTGGCGCCCCAGAGCGTGTCCCCGTCCAGGTCGTAGTACCAGACCTGGTGGCCATCCCAGGGGACATGCCACCAGCGACTCTCGTCGGCGAGATCGAGGAGTCGGGGAGTGTGGATGCGGGCCACCTCTCGCTCACTGGGAACCAATAGCAGAGGAGTCGCGACACGGCCCACGACCGGCACCACCCACGGCTTGAACTCAACGGTGTCGATCGGGGGCAGGAAGCCGAGAATCGCCACCCGATCCCGCTCGATCCCCACCTCTTCGTGAGCCTCGCGGAGAGCGGTATCCACAGGCCCGGCATCCTCTGGGTGCGACCTCCCGCCGGGGAAGGAGATGTGGCCGGCATGGGTGGGCATGGTGTCAGGCCGCTTGGTGAGGACGACCCGGACATCGCCTTCGTCGTCCTCGTAGAGCGCGGCCAGAACCGCCGCCATCGTGCCGGAGCTCTCGACGGGCACGTCTTCGATCAGATGAAGTCGGTCCCACATTCAACCGGAGGTTAAGCCCGCCGATAACCTGAGCCGGTGCCGAAGCCCGAGCTCGAGACCGATCGCCTGATCCTGCAGAGATTCACCCGGCGTGATCACACGACTTACGACGAGGCTGCCCGCTCCTCACTGCCCGAGCTCAACCAATGGCTGCCATGGGCCCGTCTCGATTACGAGCATGCCGACACCACGGCGTTCATCCGCGAATCGGTCCAGGCATGGCGCGAGGAGCGGGCCTGGGATTACTCGATCAGGCTCAAGAGCGACCCTGATCGCCATCTCGGCAGCGTCTCGTTCTGGACTGTGTCGAAGTTGGGCAAGATCGCCGAGTTCGGCTACTGGGTGCGCACCGACGAGCACTCCAAGGGGATCTGCACGGAAGCGGTCGACCGGCTGCTCGACGAGGCGTTCAACTCGCTCAGCTACCACAAGGTGATCCTCCGGATCGCGGTGGGCAACCTGGCATCCGATCGTGTGGCAGAGAAGCTCGGATTCACCCGAGAAGGGGTGCTGCGCGAAGAGTTGCTCATCCGCGGGAACTGGGTCGACCATTCGCTCTGGTCGTTGCTGGACAGGGAGTTCCGGGCGCTGCGCCGGGGCGAGGTGCGAGGCACCAGATGAATGATCTCGACACGCAGAGTCTCCGCTCGTGGCTCGATGATCGCGCCCAGAAGCACGAGTTCAGCGGGGTGGCGCTGGTTCGCTCGGGTGGCGCCACGCTCTTCGAGCATGCCGCCGGTCTGGCCCACCGCGGGCATGGGGTGCCGGTGACCGCTCAGACGAGGTTCCAGGTGGCCTCGGTGACCAAGATGATCACGGCCACAACCGCGCTGCGCATGGTGGAGCGCGGGTCGTTGAGCCTCCATCGCCCATTGACCGACTTCCTGCCCAAGGGGCTCAGACCGCAGGCCCTCGACGAGCGGCACACGCTCCATCATCTCCTCTCCCACACCTCCGGTCTCCCCAACTACCACGACGACGATGACGAGACGTGGGCTTCATTCACTGCGGCATGGGAGCGGATCCCGGTCTATCACGCAAGGGGCCCCAGGGATATTCTGCCGCTGATTGCCGAGCTCCCGATGAGGAGTGAGCTCGGGGAGTTCGTCTACGGCGACGCCAATTTCATCCTGATCGGCGCGCTGATCGAGTGGGTGGCGGGCGAGCCGTTCGCCCAGGTCGCCACCGAGGAAGTCCTGGTGCCAATGGGCCTGCTCGACACCGGCTTCCCCCAGCTGGACACAGAGCCCATGATGATGGCATCTTCCTACCTGGTCACCGAGGAGCCCCCGGCCGGTTGGCTGTCCAACATCTACAGCGTGCCCGCGGGGGGAATGCCGGATGGCGGGATGATCACGAGCGCGAGCGACCTGGCCACCTTCATCGAAGCTCTGCCTACCGGTTCGGTCCTCAACCCGGACAGCGTATCCCTCATGCTCACCCCGCACGGCGTCGACGAGGACAGCCCGGAGGGCTACGGGTACGGGATGGAGCTGGTCGTCGAAGACGAGACGGTGATCATCTACGGCCACGGTGGGGCGGACCCAGGGGTGTCGACTATGGTGTCCCACTTCGTCGAGCCCGATGTCACCGTTGTGGTCCTCTGCAACCACGACCGTGGCTCCTGGGCGGTGGTGCAGCGGATCGTGGCCGACCTGGGGCTGCACGACCCCAGGGAGTAGGCGACCTCAGGTCGCCCTTCACTAGGCCAAGGTTGACGAGGCGAACTCGCAGGTCGGCCCGTGAACCTCACCCTCCGCTGGCGATCACCCGGCTCGCTTCCCCGACATAGGTGGCGATGGTCGGGAAGAATCCGACCAGAACGGTGATGACCAGGGCCACCGCCAGGGCGAGACGCAGGGAACCGGCCGGTGCCGCCTCGGCCTCCGGGGCGAACTCCCCGATCGGGTCGTCGAGCCATACCGACTTCACAACCCTGGCGTAGTAGTAGAGGGCGATCACCGAGTTGACCGCCGCGATCGCCGCCAGCACCACGGTCCAGGTCCCCCCGGCGATGATGACCGCACGGAACATGGCGAACTTGGCGAACCACCCCGCCAGGGGCGGGATGCCGGCCAGGCTGAAGAAGAACACAGCCACCAGGACTCCCAACCTGGTGTCCACCTGAGCAAGTCCCGACCAGGCAACCAGCTCACCGGACCGGGTCTTACGCGCTCCGGCAATGACCACGGCGAACGCCCCGAGATTCATCACTGCATAGATCACCAGGTAGATGACCGTCGCCGAGAAAGCCTCCTCCAGGTCAGCCCCTGCAACCGCCGCTGCCGCGAACGGGACGAGCATGAATCCCGCCTGGGCAATGGACGAATAGGCGAGCAGGCGGACGATGTTGCCTTGTCGCAGGGCGCCCAGATTTCCGACCGTCATCGAGGCGGCTGCCAGCAGCCACAGAGCCGGGGCCCAGATCCCGGACAGGTCGGGCAGAGCCTGGTACATGATCAGCAACATCGCGACGAAGCCGGCGGCCTTGGAGTTGACCGACAGATAGGCGGTCACGGGAGTCGGGGCGCCTTCGTAGGTGTCGGGAGCCCAGAAGTGGAAAGGGACCGCCGAGATCTTGAACCCGAACCCGACGATCAAGCCGACGACGGCGACCACCATCATCGGCTCGTCGGCCAGCCCCGAGGTCGCGTCGGCGAGGCCGGCGAAAGTGACCTCACCGGTGAGCCCGTACAACATTGACATCCCATAGAGGAGGATGGCGGTCGAGAGGACACCGAGGATGAAGTACTTCATGGAGGCCTCGTTCGACTTCGCGTCACCCTTTCTCCAGCCGGCGAGTAGATAGAGCGGTCCCGTGGTGAGCTCGAGACCCACGAAGAGGATGATCAGGTCACGTGCCGAGGACATGACCAAAGAGCCGAGCACCGAGGCGAGGAGGAGGAAGTAGTACTCGCCCTGGTAATAGCGGTCCGACTCGATGTAGTCGTGGGACATGAGCAGGACGATGTAGGCGGCGACGATGAAGAGCGTCTTGAGGATGACGGCAAACTCGTCGACCACGTACGACCCGTCGAACATCGACCTGGTGGTGCCGTCGGACGCCAGGACGATCAACGGGATGGCCGCCGCTGCCGTCCCGCCCACCGCCACCGTGGCGGTCCAGAACTTCTTGGACCGGGGTAGCAGGAGATCGAGAGTGAACACCGCCAGCATGGTCGCCACCACGACCAGCTCCGGAGCCAGCGCCATATAGTCGATCTCGGGGGTCACTGTGCGTCCCTGCCAGCCAACTCACGCTCCGTGCTCGGCGTGCACGTGGGACGTCGAGCGTGGAACTTCGAAGGGCGAGCGAAGCGAGCCTCCATCATCCCCCCGAGCCCAGGGAGGCCACGGTGTCACTGTTGAACACGGTGTCGACCAGGGACACGACGCTGTCCGTGGTCGCCGCGAAGATCACCTTCGGGTAGAACCCGATCACCACGATCAGGATGATCAGCGGCACCCATGCGGTCAGCTCGAACCGATCGACGTCGTGGAACTTGTGGCCCTGCCACTCCTCCGATGGCTCGCCGAGATTGACCTGCTGGAGCAGGTAGAGCATGTATCCGGCGGTCAGGACGGTCCCGACGGCGCCGAGCACCATCGCAGTGCGGAACACACCCAGTGACAACCCATCAAGCGGGTTGTAAGCCCCGATCAAGGACATGAACTCACCCCAGAAGCCCGCCAGCCCAGGAAGCCCGAGCGACGCCATCGCGGTGAAGGCGAGGATGCCCCCCATGACCGGCATCAGCTTGATGTTCCCGCCGAGTCGGGACATCTCGCGGGTGTGATAGCGGTGTGACATCGAACCGGCGAGGAAGAAGAGGAGACCGGTGATGAGCCCGTGGGCCACCATCCCGATCACCGCGGCATTGATCCCGACGTCGGTGAGGGTGGCGATCCCCAGCATCACGAAACCCATGTGCCCGACCGAGGAGAAGGCGATCAGCCGCTTCATGTCGGATTGGGCAAGGCAGGCCAGGGACCCATAGATGATCCCGATGACGGCCAGGATGGCGATAGCCGGGGCCCAGTTGGCGGCCTCCTGGGGAAGGATCGGCAGAGAGATGCGGATGAACCCGTATGACCCGAGCTTCAGCATGATCGCCGCCAGCAAGACGGATCCCACCGTCGGCGCTGCGGTGTGGGCGTCGGGCAGCCAGGTGTGGAGGGGCCACATCGGGACCTTCACCGCGAACCCGAGGAATATGGCTCCGAACACGAGGAAGGCGAAGGTGCCTGTGAAGGCTCCGGCCCCGCCGAGCTCGGTCAGTTGGGGTATGTCGAAGGTGCGCTCACCCGACTTGCCCGACTCGAAATAGAGGGCGAGGAAGCCGAGCAGCATGAAGGCGGACCCGAACAGAGTGAACAGGAAGAACTTGATCGAGGCATACAGCCTGGTCTGCATCTCCTTGGCGAACCCGGGGATCTTCCGCATGGACCGGTCGCCCCAGATCCCGATCATGAAGTACATCGGGAGCAGGACCACCTCGAAGAAGATGAAGAAGAGGACCAGGTCGAGGGCGACAAAGGTGCCGTTCAGACCCGTGGCCAGGATCAGCATCAGGATGAGGAAGGCCTTGGGGTTCTTCGGCTCCTCCCAGTGGTTCCAGCTGTAGATAACGGCCAGGACCATCACGAAGGTCGACAGGACCAGGAGTGGCAGGCTGATGCCGTCGATCCCCATGTGATAGTTGGCATTGATCGCGCTGATCCAGACCTCGTTGACCTCGAACTGATAGGTGTTGTAGGTCTGGCCGGAGAAGTCGAACTGCCCGATCAGCACGAGCGATGCGACGAAGGCGGCCACGGTCAGCAGCAACGCCGTCCCCTTGAGGGCGGTCTCCTTGTCTTTGGGGATCAAGCCCAGAAGAAGGACGCCCGCCAGGGGCAGGAACACGACCAATGTCAGGCCCCAAGTCTCGAACCAATCCATCGCTCAGCCTCTCCTATATCAAGAACACGAACACGACAATGAGGATCAGCGCTCCCCCGACGAAGGAGGCTGCGTACTGCTGGACCCGGCCGGTCTGCCACTTGCGGATGGCCGACCCCGACCCGTCGGTAGCCGCCGACACACCGTGGACGATGCCGTCGACCCCTCTCTGGTCGATCACGCCATAGACGAACGACCCGAGAGCCTTGGTGGAGAAGGCCACCGCATTGACGATGCCGTCGATGACGTAGTCGTTGATCCAATTGACAGCGCGGGCACCGGGGCCCATGGTCGCCCCGACGATGCCGTCCGCGGCGTCGTCGATGTAGTACTTGCGGCGCAGCAGCGGATAGAGCGCCGGTATCTCGAAGCGGTCGCGCTCGGCCTGGGTGGCGCGGTCCTTGCCCCAGATCCGCCAGCCGAGGGCGATCCCGGCCAGGGCGGCGAACAGCCCGCTGCCGGCGAGGAGGAAGTCGATCGACTCGGCATGGTGGTCGCCCATCGGGACGGCACGGACCGCCAGCCACTCCGTGAAGTTTCCGATGCCGGGAATCTCGACGCCTGGGATGTTGAGCAGACCGAACGCGATCGATGGGATCGCCAGCGCCACCAGCGGCGCGGTCATCACACGGGGGGACTCATGGGGATGCCCGTGGCCCTTGTACTCACCGAAGAAGGTGAGGGCGACGGTCCGCGTCATGTAGAACGCGGTCACGAAGGCGCCGGCCACGGCGATCCACATCACCGCGGTGTACCCCTCGTAGCCGAGGGTGGCAAGGATTTCGTCCTTCGACCAGAACCCGGCCAGCGGGAAGACTCCGGCCAGAGAGAGGGACCCGGCCACGAAGGTCCAGTAGGTGGTCGGCATGGTCTTGCGCAGGCCACCCATGTCGCTCATGTTGTTGGAGTGGACGGCGTGGATCACCGACCCGGCGCCCAGGAACAGCAAGGCCTTGAAGAAGGCGTGGGTGAACAAATGGAACATCCCGGCCGTGTAACCACCGGCGGCGACCGCGGTCATCATGTACCCGAGCTGGGATACGGTGGAATAGGCCAGCACCTTCTTGATGTCGTCGGCGACCAGGGCGAGCAGGCCAAGGGCGAACAAGGTGATGGTGCCGATCACCACCATCCAGGGACGAGCTTCCTCCGCCAGGTTCTGGAACAG
The DNA here is from genome assembly GCA_041303885.1 of Acidimicrobiia bacterium. GTDB lineage: Bacteria > Actinomycetota > Acidimicrobiia > Spongiisociales > ZC4RG35 > JARDZU01. The sequence goes on from JBFYOJ010000187.1 coordinate 10,964, forward strand.
GGGGAACACCCGGGCCATCAGGTACACGCCGGCCGTGACCATCGTCGCTGCGTGCATCAGGGCCGAGACCGGGGTTGGGCCGGCCATCGCGTCGGGCAGCCAGATGTGGAAGGGGAACTGGGCGCTCTTTCCCATCGCCCCGAAGAAGAGCAGCGCTCCGCCCAGCACAGCGACAGCGCCGAGCTCCTCGAGATGACCGGCCGCAGCCTCGTCCAGAGCAAGGAAGTCGAAGGTGCCGATGGAAAGACCGAGGATGATCGCACCGAGGATGAGGCCGACATCTGCCACTTTGTTGACCATGAACGCCTTGTTGCCGGCGTTGACATTTTCCATGTCCTCCCAGTAGAAGCCGATCAGGAGGTAGGAGGCGAGACCTACCCCCTCCCACCCGATGATCAACTGGATCAGGTTGGGGGCGCCGACGAGGATCAACATCGAGCCGGCGAACAGGGAGAAGGCGGCGAAGAACCACTCCACCCTCACATCGCCGTGCATGTAGCCGACTGCGTAGATGAAGACGAACAGCCCGACA
>JBFYOJ010000188.1:0-10162 GCA_041303885.1 Acidimicrobiia bacterium
CGTCGGGCATCGAAACGATGATCAACTGAGTGATCGATCCCTCATGGTCGCGGATCCGCCCGGCCCGCTCGTAGATCGTGGCGAGGTCGGTGTACATGTAACCCGGATAGCCTCGCCGGCCCGGCACCTCTTCACGCGCGGTGGCCACCTCGCGCAACGCCTCGCAGTAGTTGGTCATGTCGGTCAGGATCACCAGCACGTGATACCCCTTCTCGAAGGCCAGATACTCGGCTGCGGTCAGGGCCATGCGGGGGGTGAGCAGGCGCTCGATCGTCGGGTCGTCGGCAAGGTTGAGAAAGAGGATGGTCCGATCGAGTTGGCCGGACTCCTCGAGCCGGCGCCGGAACATGCTGGCTTCGCGATGGGTGATCCCCATGGCCACGAACACCACGACGAAGGGTGCCTCCGCCGAGCCGATCACCCGGGCGCCACCGGCGATGTCGGCGGCCAATTGGCCGGCGGGGAGGCCGAACCCGGAGAAGATGGGAAGCTTCTGACCCCGGAGCAGGGTGTTCAGCCCGTCGATCGCCGAGATCCCGGTCTCGATGACCTCGGATGGGTAGGCCCGGGCAGCCGGATTGATCGGGAGGCCGTTGATGTCCCAGAACGCCTCCGGCATGACCGGCGGCCCGTCGTCGATGGGATCTCCGCTTCCGTTCAGCATCCGCCCAAGGAGGTCGAGACCCACCCCGAGTCGGGCGGCGTCGCCCCCCAGCCGGATCCGGGTGGTGGCGATATCGAGGCCACGGGTGCCGGCGAACACCTCGATGACTGCCCGCTCCCGATCCACCTCGAGCACCTGCCCGCTCCGGACCTCACCGTCGGGAGCGATCACCTCGACCTCTTCCCCGTAGTGCACCCCTTCCGCCCTGTTGATGAACAGCAGGGGGCCGGACACGTAGTTCACCGTCTGGAACTCGATCGTGTGCAAGCCGCGTCGCAACGAGAAGGTCATGACGCCATCTCCAGTTCGATCCGGTCCAACAGGTCCTTGGCCTTGACCTCGGCTTCTTCGATGGGCCACATCCTCATCCTTCCGATGTCGGCGACGACCGAGGCCCCGGTGACTACATCCAGAATGACCCCTTCGCCCACTCTTCTCATCGCAGCGTCGTGATAGGCCTTTATGACGCGGAGCATCTGGAATTGCTTGGGAAGGGGACAGAAGGCATCGATCTCGTCATAGGCAGATTGCTGCAGGAAGTCCTCGCGCAGCATCTGGGCTACGAGGAATGTGACCCGCTCCTCTGGGGCGAGGACGTCGACACCGAGGAGTTGGACGATGCCGGCCAGCTCCTCCGCCCGTCCCAGCAGCTCGAGGGCCCAGGTTCGCTGCCCACTCCACCCCTCGGCGATGTGCCGGTCGAACCATTCGTCGGTCTCGTACAGCGAGTAGCTTCGGCTCCAATGGACTGCCGGGTAATGCCGTCGTCTTGCCAGGTCGGGGTCGAGAGCCCAGAAGGTGCCGGCGAGACGCAGGCTGTATTGGGTCACCGGTTCGGAGAAGTCACCTCCCGGTGGGGAGACCGCACCCACGATGGTCACCGATCCTTCTCGCTGCTCGCCGCCCAGGGCCACGACGTACCCCGCTCGCTCGTAGAACTCCGCCAACCTGGAGGGCAGATAGGCCGGGAATCCCTCCTCCCCAGGCAGCTCCTCGAGCCGGCTGGACACCTCGCGGAGGGCTTCGCCCCAGCGGCTGGTGCTGTCGGCCAGCACCGCAACGTGATATCCCTGATCGCGGTAGTACTCGGCGATTGTGATCCCCGTGTAGATGCTCGCTTCCCGGGCTGCCACGGGCATGTTCGAAGTGTTGGCGATGATCACCGTGCGTTCCATCAAGGAGGCGCCGCTCCTAGGGTCCACCAACTCGGGGAACTCCTCGAGCACCTCGGCAAGCTCGTTCCCGCGTTCCCCGCAGCCGATGAACACGATCACGTCGGCGTCGGCGTAACGGGCGATGGTCTGCTCGAGGACGGTCTTGCCGGTGCCAAACCCTCCGGGGAGGGTGGTGCTGCCGCCACGTGCCACCGGGAACAGGGTGTCGCACACTCGCTGGCCGGTGATCAGCGGGGCCACCGGGTCGAGGCGCTTCAGCACGGGTCGGCGCCGGCGCACCGGCCACAGCGAGAGGGCGGTCACCGGTTCGCCGTCGATCATGGCGACAGGATCCTGGATGGTGACTTCCGAACCGCCGAGCCCGGTGACGGTGCCGTGGAGGTGGGATGGAACGAGGATGCGATGCTCGATGGCGGCAGTCTCCTGGATGGTGGCCAGGGTGTCGCCCGGGCCGACCTCGTTTCCGACCTCGACCTGGTGTCGGACCGGCCAGCCTCTGTCCCGGTCGAGCCCAGGAAGCTCGATGCCGCGTCTGACGAACGGCTCGGCGACACGCCCGGTGGAGTCTCGCGCCATGATCGGCAACGGGCGCTGGATCCCGTCGAAGACACCCCCGATCAGACCTGGCCCCAACTCCACGCTGAGCGGGCGATTGGTGTCCACGACGCTCGAGCCGACCTGGAGACCCGCAGTTTCCTCATAGACCTGGATCACGGTCTCGCCTTCCTTGAGCCGGATTACCTCGCCGACCAGGCCTCGTCGCCCAACCCTCACCACGTTGTACACCCGAGCCCGGGGCAGACCTTCGGCCACGACCACCGGCCCGGCGACCCGGACCACCTTGCCGACGTCAGTCGCGGCGGTCATGGTGAGATGTCCTCGCCGAATGTGATGTGGTAGCCGACGGCCCGGCTGAGCATGGCCGAGATTCGGGCGCGTTGGCTCTCCTCGTCGTGCTCTTCGAGACCTGCCGGAAGCGGCACCACCACCGGGGACACGGATGCCTCATAAACGGCCCGTCTTCCCGATGGCGTTTCGGCGAGGAAGGGCTCGTAGACCGCGATCACGCCCCCGGTGCTCTCCGAAAAGAGACGATCCAGGGCGTCGACCGCCTCTGCCGGGGTTGTTGCGGGTACGGTCTCCACCCCGGCCAGGCGAAACCCGATCTCCAACTCGGGGGGGATGACGACAGTCACGGTTTGGGTGGTCACGCCGCCACCTCCAAGCGTGTCTCGATCTCGTGAATCGGGATGCCATGAACGATGCCACGCCCGATGAGGCGAAGGTTCCTCGCCTCTGCCTCCTTGGCGAAGGTGAACGCCAGAGGGACGTCGAAGCCGAGGACATCGCCGCCGACCAATCTGGCGACAGCCGCAGTTGTCGTCTTCCGTTGCAGCTGGTCGGCCAGCGTGGTGAGCTCACCGTGAGTCACCCAGTCCTGGATGGCGGCGTCCCATCCGGGCAGCAGTCTCTGTCGGACCAAGAGCTCGGCGACGACCTCAGGCGGGTCGGTGTCGGCTACCTGCTCCCAAACATGGACCGGTACCATCCCTCCACCCAGGTATTCGCCCGATCTCTCCGACCAGCCCGACTCATGGTCGATCCGAGCGGCACGAAGACGGAGCGAGCTTCCCAGGTTGCGCGCATCGACCTCCGATCTGAGGACCGCCGCCGCACCGGTGCGCTCCTCACCGAGGACTTCGTCCATCTCGGCGGCGAAGGCGGCGTCGAGAGCCGACTCGAGCACGGTCGTGTCACCAGTGGCTTCGAAGAGACCCCGGGCCCTGACCAGGTCGAGTGCGGTCTCCGGTGACGGGATGTCCCAGGCAACCATCAGGTCGATCCGGGATCTGACATCGGGTTGGACGGCCAGCTCGCCCAGTTCTGTCTCGCCGAGACGGCCCGCAGGGACGAGCAGCGAAGACACATCCGCCCACTGCAACGGAACCTGGGGGAGGCGGACGAGCGCCCGGAGATTGCGCAGGTCCCAGCGGTGGAGAAGCAGGTCGATCTTTTCCCGGGCGTCATCGCCATAGAACGATGACATCTGCCGCAGGGTGCGGGACAGGTTGGAACGGATGGCTTCGTCGAGCCGACTCATTCCCCGGGTGCGAACCAGCGAAGCTTCGAGGTCCGGCCCGTAGCTGGTGTCTGCCAGCAGCGCCAGCATGCGGTCCAGGGAACCGGCCGCAATCATCTCGCTCAGATCGCTCAGGGCGAGCAGGCGGGTGCGCATCGCTCGAAGCCGAGTGTTGCCGTACTCGTAGCCGATCATCCCATTCCTCCCCGCAGACCCGGGGCGAGCTCTCCAGCGACATAACGCAGGTGCTCATCGGCGCGATCGAGCCGCGACCTCAGACTGTTGTCGACGGACCTGCCTTCGGCGGCCGCCACCACCCCTCCGAGTGGCAAGGCGTCCGGCTCGATTCGAATGTCGAGATCCTTGTCGGCGAGCAGGCGCTCGACCGTCGCCACATCGGTCGGGTTCACCCGAACCACCGTGGCGCCGGGCAGGACGGCCAGCGCTTCATCGAGCAGATCGGCAAGCACCTTCTCATACTGGGAGGACGAGCGAAGAGCCTCGATTTGCCGGGTTGCCCCCTCCCGTGCCGCCCGATAAGCCTGCTCACGGGCGTCTCGTCGCTCCGTCGCCGCCTCGAGGTGCGCCCGGCTCACGATCCTGCTCCGCTCAAGGCGGGCCTGGTCGTCGAGCGAGCTCGACAGCCGTTGCTCCTCCCGCTTGGCTTCGTCCCGGGCGCGCTCGAGAAGCACGTTCGCACCGGCTTCCGCCGTGGCCAGGATCTCCGCGGCCGCCCGCTCGGACTCGGCGCGGATCGCCTCGAGGATGTCCTCGAGAGCCATCAGCCCCCGAGCAGGATGATGAGCATCGCCGCCACCGCGAATCCGAGGATGACCAGGGTTTCAGGGATTGCGACGAGCAGGATGACTCGGCCGGTCAGTTCGGGGTTCTCGGCGATGGCGCCGATTCCCGCTGAGCCGATCCGCGCCTGGGCGAACCCGGTTGCAATTGCGCCGAGACCGACAGCGAGGCCGGCCCCGATGGCGATGAGACCAAGTTCCATGATTCTCCTATCTCTGGTAGGTGGGTCGGAGCGGATCCTTCTCGTCCCCTCCGAATGGTCGAAATGCCTTTCCTCCGCTCTCGTAGAACTTCCCGAAGAACTCGACGTAGTGGAGTCGCAGCGCCTGGATCGTGGGGCTGAACACTCCCAGGACCAGGTTGAGAGCGTGAAACAGCGTGGCAACGATGATCCCCAGCCACACCGGAGCGGCAAAGCCCAGCTCGTTGGCCACCCGCGCCAGATAGACCGAGGCGAGCCCGATCGCCGCGATGCGCAGATACGAGAGCACGTTCCCGATGGTGCCCATGACTTCGAGCGGTCCCAAGAGCAGACCCATCACACCTCCGGCGGCGATGAGGAGGACCAGCCCCACGATGACGCCGGCGATTGCCGGCGTCATGAATTGATCGGGCAGCATCCCGGCGGCCACACCGGTGATCGCGAACAGAGCGATGAGGGCCAGCAGCATGCCGATCCGCTCGCCCAGCTTGCGCCGATCCTTGACCTGGTAGGCCTGCCATACGCCGAGGACCAGGCCGAGGGTGATGTGCACCGCTCCGACGGCCAGGGCGAAGAGCAACAGCGGCTCGATTGCCTCCTCCCGGTTGATCCACAACGGCTCGAAGCCGAAGAGGCGATTGCCGAGGTCTCCGAGGAACTCGCCGTAGACGAAGCCCCAGATCACCGTCCAGACGCCGCTGAGCATGAGCACCCGGTCCAGATCGTGGGCGAATCCGACTGTGCCCAGTCGGCGTCGCAGGAGCCATGCCCCCAGCACGATGATGGCCCCATAGACGACGTCGCCCAGCATCATCCCGAAGAACAACGGAAGGAAGATCAGCATCAGCGTCGCCGGGTCGAGTGTCCCGTACCTCGGGATCTGCAGGAGCTTGACCAAGGATTCGTAGGGTCGGACCGGTCTGGGGTTGCGGAGTAGCACCGGCGGCTCCTCGTCACTCTCGATATCGGCCTCATGGACCACCACCTCGCGGCCCACCTCACGTTGGAGGTCGTCGCGGAGATCGGCGAGCTCCTCGGTCGGCACCCATCCGGAGAGCACGAAGGTGTGGGGGGTTGCGCCGAGGCTGCGGATCGCACTGAGCTGCTCCAGACGTGCTGCAACTGCCCGCCGCCCCCCAGCCCAGTGCGGGTGGGCGCGGACGAAATCGGTGACGGCATCCTCGGCGGTCTCTATCGCCGCAGGAAGCTCGACGCGCCGGCTCTCCATGGCGACCATCGCCTGACGAAACGGCATCGCCTCATACTGCCCCGGCAAGCGAACCCGGCTCACCTGCTCATGACCCAATCGGCCGAGGACGAGCTGTGAGGCATGCCTCGGATAGATCACCACGGCTCCGATAGTGCGGGAATCGACCCGGTCGGACACCATCTCGAAGTTGCCTTCCAGCTCCGTGGTGAGATGTGCGTTGAGCTCGCCCAGGATCGTCGCGTGCCGGGCATCGACCAGCAGTGCGGTGGTCTCATAGCCCTCCAGCCCGGTCATGTCGGGAAGGAGGGGGAGCAGTCGCCCCAGCGTCTCCAGGTGTTTGGGAAGGGTCTCGCTTTCACGGCGCAAGCCGTCGAGCTCGCCGAGCAACGCCTCGATCTCGGGTCCTGCCTCGTCCACCTCCGCCCTCAATACATCGAAATCGACCTCGGGGACCGGCTGCCCTGGATGCTCCTTCTCCATTTCGGGCAACAGCCGGAGCAGGGCGTCGAGACGGGCCCGAAGGTAGCGCAGGTCCTCGGTGGTTCGCAGTTGCCGATCGTCGACGGTGAGGGGCGGAAGACGGACCCCGGAGTCATCGTTCACATCGATCACCTGGACTCGCTTGCCTCGGTGCAGTGCCGTCAGGGTTGCGTCAAGGCTCAGTCGGTGACCGACGATGTTCACCTTGGACATCGGCACCAGCATCGCTACTTCCCCTTCTCGGATGGCGGTGCCAGCACGACGCGAACCATCTCTGCGATCAGCGTTTCCATCGGTCCCTCGGCCGACTCTCCGAGAGCCCGGCCCTCGGATTCGCCGCGTTGCAAGATCGCCGCGGCTTCCGTTCCGGCCTCTTCGAGCTCCGCGTCGAGCCGGCGCCTGGCTGCGAGCCGGCCCCGCTCACGGCCCTCTTCGATTATTCGTCGCACCCGAGCCCTGGCTTCCGTCTCGATCTCACCGGCACGGACGTGTGCCTCCTCCACGTGTTGGGCTGCCTCCAACTCCGTTCGGCGGATCTGCTCCAGGGCACGGGTGGCCTCGTTCATCGCAGGCTCAATTCGAGAAGGGTGCCCTTGCGCTCTTTGATCCGCTTCAGCCGGTAGATCTCCTGACGCTCGCGTTCCTCGAGGCGGGACAGGATGAGACGCGTCTCGCTCTCCAGTTGTGGGATGACCACTGTTGCCAGGGCATTCACTCTTCGATTGGTGACACCGATCTCCTGGGAGAGCCTGCGCAGCCGAACCTCGAACGCGGCGAGACGGAGCACTTGCTCGATCACAGCCTCGAAACTGCCGGCCACGGCGTCGATGTGTGCGCTGCTCCCCGCCGCGGTGTAGCCCCGTTCAAAACGGGCCCTCCCGACCGGTTCGAAGTCGATCTCGACGATGTGGATGCCGGCGACCACGATGGGGCGGGCAGTAAGCCCGATCTCCCTTCGCGCGGCCAGGGCCGCAGACCTGACCGTCTCCGGTCCCTCCGCCGCCTCGGCCAGAGCCAGAGCGCGCCGGCCACCGGCTGCCATCTCGTCCAGATGGCCCGCTTCGGCGAGAGCCTGACCGGCCGCTCTTCGGAACTCGAGCATCAACTGATCCCGCTTTTCCTCGAGGAGGGCGCGCCCCCGTCTCGCCAGCTCCAGGCGGGCCCGACGGGCCAACAACTCGGAGCGAGTGGCCGACACTTGCTCCATGTAGTCGCTCCTCGATTTCTTGGGATTCTCCTGTCATATTCGACGTGATGGGGGCGAATTCGATAGAGGAAAAAGGCCCGCGCCGGGTGGACAGAGCGGCCCATCGAGGCGATCGAAGCCGGATGTCGTCCTTGTCACCGCCAGGAGGTCGCTGGTCGTCCGTTACACGTGAGACCGAAGCGCCCAGCCGCGGGGTCGCGGGCCAGGAGAGATGCCATGTTTGGGGTGTGGCCGGCGATTCTGTTGGCTGCACTCGCCGTCGCATGTGTGCCAGAAGCGTCGCCGTCGCCGACGACCGCTACACCTACCACCGGTATCCCCGCCCAGAGCAAGGACGGTGAGCTCATTCCGGTCATCGTCGACTACAGCCCGACTGTCTCCGATGTCGGGGGGCTGATGTATCTGCTCTCCGATCCAGGTGTCGAGGTGATCGCCATATCACTTCCACCGACCGGGGAAGCAGGATGTGACCTCGGGTTCGACGTGACGGTCCGGGTGCTCGCCATGTTCGGCAAGGAGGACATCCCGGTTGCGTGTGACGAAAACATTCCAGTCGGAGCGCACCCCTGGCCGGATGATTTCCTACCCGGGACCAATCTGTTGTTCGGGTTGCCGACATCGACAGCCGAGCCGGCGGCCATGGCAGCACCCGGCCTCATTGCCGCAGTGGCAAAGGAGTCGCCAAGACCCGTGGTGGTGTGGGCGGTGGGCCCGCTGACCAATCTGGCCCGGGCCATCGACGAGCACAGCAGTCTTGCCGAGGACATCGGTCGGATCGTGATCATGGGGGGTGCGGTCGATGTCCCGGGCAATGTGGATGGTCGGAACGCCGAGTGGAACATCTGGGTGGATGTCGACGCGGCCTCGACCGTGATCGGATCGGGGATCCCGGTGACTCTCGTCCCGCTCGACGCTACGAACCACGTCCCGGTCCCTGTCTGGTACGAGCGCGTACTCGAGCATGCGACACAGAGCCAGCCAATCACCTACCTCCGTCGCCAGGTGGCGATCACCCCGGCCGTGACCCGCGGGTTCTTCTATCTGTGGGACGAACTGGCCGCGGCGGTGATCTCGGGATCGGAGCTGGTGACCACGGAGGTAGTCGCCATCTCGGTCGTCGAGGACGGTCCCGACGAAGGCCGGACGATGAGACACGACGAAGGCCAGACAATCACGGTGGCCACCGGTGTTGTCGATCCAAACGAGTTCTACAGGCGCTTCCTCGGGCTTCTAGCCGGCCGCCCGGTCGAGGTGGGGAGGGATCCAACTTCCTCGGAGACCGCCTACGGGCGTGCCGTCGAAGAGGAATTCGCTCCTCTGTGGCCGATTCTCGAAGCGCTCTTCTCGTCTCCGACGCTCGAGGGCGACTACGACCCAGAGGCGATGGTCGGGGCGCTCACCCCGTTTCTCGACGCCTTGGAGGAGGTTCATGTGGGCATGTCCACGATCGAGCCTCCCCACTCGCTGGCTCCTTTGCACCAGGAGTACATCGATGCCTTGGCCCGGGTTGTGGGAAGGAGGGTTCAGATACTGTCGTTGGCGGCGGCCGCCGAGTCGTTCCAGGAGCTGAGCGGAGCCGGAGGGTTCGAAGGGGTCGGCGCAGCGCGTGAACCTCTGCTGGTCGAGGCGGCGTGGGTCGGTTTGGAGATCGAGATCCTCTGCTGAAACCCCAGGTCGCGTTCGGGTCGGGACGGTGGTTGAATCTGGTTCCTTGTTCACCCCGATTCGCACCGAGCGCATGCTGATCCGCCCCTTCATGCTCGACGACGTCGACGGTGTGGTCGCCCGGCGCAATGACCCCGACGTGGCCCGCTACCAGGACTGGTCGCTTCCGTATACCCGGGAGGAGGCGGAGCGGGTGGTCTCCGAGTTGGTGAAGATGGATGGGCCGGCTGACGGGGAATGGTGGATGGCGGCCGTCTGCTCCCTGGAGAGCGGTGAGGTGCTCGGCGACCTGGCCCTCAACCTCACCCAGAACAGCCACACCGCAGAAGTCGGCTACACCTTCGCTACCCGGCATTGGGGAAGGGGCTACGCGGTGGAGGCCGTGTCGGCGCTGGTCGGCTATCTGTTCACAGACCTGGGTGTGACACGGGCGTTCGGCATGCTCCATCCGGGCAACCCGGCGTCGGCGATGGTGCTTGAGCGCACCGGCTTCCTGTTCGAGGGACACACCAAGCTGTCTTTCTGGCTGGACGGTGAGGTATCCGACGATTGGATCTACGGTCTCACCCGTCCCGATTGGGAGAACTGGGTCAACCGGCCCCAGCAGCCGCCGGATGAGGTGCGTCTGGTGGAGGTCACCACCGACAACGAGGGACTCGTGTCGAAGCTGGCCACCCA
>JBFYOJ010000189.1:0-4713 GCA_041303885.1 Acidimicrobiia bacterium
ACAAGTGCCCTCGTCGATCAACGTCATGTCGCTGAAGCACTCGCCCGGCCCCGGACGGTCGTCGGTCAGGCACAGACAGACGCCCAGGCGTCCAGGGCAGCTTCGACACGATCCGCCCACGCCGACGACGCCTTCCAAGGAGGGACGAGGCGCGGCGGCGTTGTCCGCGCAGGGCCGTCACTGCGAGGACGGACTGACGGTCCCGCCGTTCCGGTGAGAGGCGGAAGGCCGCGGTCGGGCTACGGGATGTTAAAGCCGACCGTCTCCCCGTATTCCCTGAGCGGTGCCAGAAGCAGGAACCCGAGTGCATCCTTGATCTCGTAGGAGATCCGATCGGCGCCCAGCCCCGTGGCATCGATGCGATATGTGACACATCCGTTCTGGAATGGGTAGTGCCAGACGGCCCGGTAGTGCGGATCCCCGAGCGGCTCACCGACCCTCTCGACGGCCTCTCTTGCGGAAAGGCCGGGCAAGACCGTCGGGACCGAGTCACCGGGGGCGAGGAAATGGAGTTCGACGGTGTGTTCCTCATGATCCTGGGCCCCCACGACGAAGACCACTTGGCCGTCGGCGAGGCTGAGGCGGATCCTTTCGGCGGTCGGGAGATCGGTGGAGTCGATGAGGGCGCTCACCAGGCGATTGTCGACTCTCATGGTTCCAATGTCCTGTGCGATCTCGAGGGCGTAGGCGAGGTAGTCCTGACCGCCGCCCTCTGGGATCACGGTAATGCGAACGTAGAAATCGGCCTCGATCTCCTCCACGAACAGCCGGATCCCGAGTTCGTCGCTCGGGGTTTCAGCGGCTCCGGTGAGATCACACGAACCGGTGAACGTGACCTCGAGGAAGCGTTCGCCGACGCGATCGCTGCTGATCCAGAATCTTGACTGTCCGGTGCGGGCCTCAAGGTGCTCATACTGCCATCCCGGCTTGAGCTCACTTATGCAGGGGACATAGGCGGAGCCGCGTACGCTCTGAGCGGTCAAGATGATTGCATTGTTGATCTCGTTGATCTCGTATCCGCCACAGCCCGGGATTCTTCTGCCGAGGTGGCTGATGCACCCGCTTGCGACCAGGGCGCCGGCGAGGAACAGGGGGAGTAGGCGTCGGATCACAGGAAACCCGCCCCCCGGATGTTGTCGATGATCAGGCTCAGCAGGAGCAGGATGCCCAAGAGCGCCACTGCCGCCAATGCGAGACGGCGGGTGCTCCAGCGCTGAACCGAGATCGGCTCGTGGTATGGAACTAGGGCACGGAAGCGCGCCAGAAGATCGATCCCCTTCGACTTCTTCAGATCCGACAACATGCTGCGCGACTGAGTGGGAATGGTGATGCTCTGGCTGGCGGCGAACGCCTCGGCCAGGTCGTCCGGTGTGAAGAACTGCAGCGCACGTTGACAGACGTTCTCGGGCGTCGAACGCAAGCCGAGAATCAACAGCATGTTGGCCAGGTCGACCGCCTCCCGCCACGGACTCGGCCGAGCGGTGGCGAACGCCGGGTCGATGAGCACGACCAACCCATCCTTCACGAGCACGTTGGCTGGCTTGATGTCCCGGTGGGCGAGTCCGGCGTTCCACATCTTCCTGACCACGAGCAGGCCATCGTCGATCACCTCATCGGTGACCTCTGCGTCCCCCAACTCCCGGGCGCCCTCGATGAACTCGGTGACGATCACGTATTCGCGTTCGGGCGTGACCTCGACGAACCCGTAGGTCTTCGGGGAGGGCAATCCCGCCCGCTCGAGGAGCAGGAGCATGTAATCCTCGTACTCGACGAGTCGCCGAACCGACTGGAAGCGAACCTCGTCCTCCAGCGACCCATACAGGATGAGGCGCCCTGCCTTGTACCAGCGGTCGGACCGCAGATGGCTCTGGGCGTACAGCTTTGCGAACACGTAGCGGCCGGGATCTCCCGCGATGGCAATGCGCAGCGGTGTGGATCCGCCGGATCCCGCCATGCCGAATGGCTCGATGCCGAGCACCTCGAGACCGAGCTGCTCCTCGATAGCCGTCCGGATAGCATCACCGCGTGCGCCCGTCACGTCGAGGTGCGCACTGACTCCTCGTGTGTAAGAGACCGGGAAGACCGAAGCGGGTACGAACAGCCGAAAGATCACGAAGGGGATCGCCGGGCCGAGCATGGCGGCGGTCCAGACATCGGAAGGGTGATCCACACCGAGGTACATCCGGGCCAACCCCAGGGCGAACACGAGGATCCCCGAGCCTATGAACCAGTACTTACGGGGCCGGCCAGCGGGGATCAGGGCAAGACCACCGACGGCGAGGGTGACGGCGAGTCCGGCGATAGGACGAGACGGATGGGAGTACCCGCTCCAGCCCCCGATTATCTCTACGACCGGTCGGATGCGGGCCACGGCGGTCGACAGGAAACCGGTGATGGTGCTGACCAGAAGGATCGAGCCGAGCACAGCGAACGTCGCTCGGAAACGCTTGAACGCGATGAGCGCCAGGATGATCGCCCATCGCAGGGGCCGAAGCACCCAGACCGAACCCAGGACGAAGATGGTCTTGGAGATCGCCGTCAGCGTGTCGTTGCGGATGTGGACGAGCCAGTTGAGCACCGTGAGGTCTTGTCTGGTCCACCAGTCGGTAGTCGTCGGCCACGCAAACAACGTGAACCAGACGACCAGGACGAAGATCCCGGACGCCAGCCAGAACTTGCCGCTGGCTTGCAGTTCACGGGGGAGGGGTGGGCGCTCTCCCGAGGGGCGCCTCCGGCGGCCGGCGAGCTTACGACCGGCGAAGTGGTATTCCCTGCGCTCGGCGACGTGGCCGAGACTCCGGGCGATCCGATCACCCAGTTCGGTTTCTTCGAGGGGGCGATCACGGTCACTCACATCGATGATCCGCGGCTTCCGTGAGTTCGGCAGGCGCCTCATCCCCAGGGGCGGGATGCGGCCGCCAAGTGCGATTGCGCCGCCAGTAGAGGTAGGAAGCGGTACCCAGCGGGATCGGGAGGAAGTAGGTGATGAACCTGAAGACGAGAACGGCGGCCACGATCTGGGCCCTGGTGGTGTCATCCACTCCGATCCCCAGTGCGGCGGCGTAGCCGAGTTCGACGACCCCGAGGCCGCCGGGTGTGATCGGGAGGGCCGAGATCAGGCGCACGAACGCAAAGGCTGCCAGCACTCTGATCCAACTGACCTCCGACTCGGCGACGCCGACGTGTCGGAGCGCGACCAGCAAGACGAGGTACAGCGAGACATGGCTGATCAGTGCTGCGACCGTCAGTCGTCTCCAGCGGGCGGCCAACAGGCCGGTGGTGGTGTTGCGGAAACGCACCGCCGCCTCGCCCCATCTGGTGACGGGCGGCTTGCGGAGAAGACCTTTGAGCCATGAGACCAAGCGGCCGATGGCGTTGCCGAGTTGTTCCGCCAGCCAACTGCTCCTGAGGATCAAGCCGAAGACCACAATCGAGCCGATCAGCACCGCTACTCCGATGAGTGATCCGACAAGGAGGCCGGTGGGAACGTCCTCGGTTGCCGCCAGCAATGCCAGCGCCACGATGGGGAAGCCCAACTTGGCAAAGTTGTTCCAGATGCCGGAGACCACCACTGATCGGGTGACGTCGGCTCCCGTGAACCCCCACGACGAGTACATGGCGTAGGTGACCCCGACTCCGAGCGCCCCACCGGCCGGCAGCGTGTTTGCGATCGCCGTCGACGCCTGGTTCGAGATCGCTGCCTGTGAATAGGTGAGACCAGGGAGAACCGCCGTGATCACCAGCCAGTAGGTCACGAGGTTCCAGAGGCCGATCAAGAGCAATGTGGTCAGTTCCAAGCCGGTCATCGCCCGGATCGTGTCCCACACATCGGAGTAGTTGGCGATCCGCGGCATCACTCCGACGAAGATACCCACCACCACGCCAAGAGATATCAGCGCCTGAATCGTTAGCCTCAGGCGCCCCTTGCCCGGCCGAGCCTTCTCGCCGGTTCCCGAGACAGCGGTGTCGTCGCGAATCCTCATCCTCATTCCGATAATGGGATCATTCTCGCCGCCTCGAGGCAGCCTCGCCATGTCTCGAGTTTGCGGATCGTACTTGAACCTCCTTCCAATGATGAACTCTTCCATCCGCCGGCCTGGTTGGCCCGGCGCTTCGAGGCGAACCGGTGCGGTGGCCGAAGCGTTGGGTTTTCTGGTCGATCCGAACGGGTCTTTGACATCGGAATAGGCCACCCATCGGCGGACCTAACCTGTCGTGGCACCACGAAGGCAGCCGACCCTCATGATTCGTGACCCCCGGGATCACCAGCATCTGCACCTATTCAAGGATCACCGCTGGGCGGTGGCAGGGGCCGCCGCCCTCTGTGCGCTGGCCGGGGCGCTGTTCACGGTGATGGCCGTCGATGCATCGCTCGTGCAGCCGCTGGACGACTGGTGGCGCGAACGCATGGTCGCCGGAGAGGCCTCGTGGATAACGCTGCTCGCGATGGTTCTCGATGTGCTCGGTCGGGCGGTCGTCACCTGGCCGCTCCGCATCGGGGTCGCGATTCTCCTCGGCGTGCGCCGGTACTGGGTGCTGCTGGGCTACTGGGTTGGCACCGCCCTGGTGTCGGAACTGGCCGTCGGCTTCTTCAAGAGCGCCTACGACCGACGCCGCCCTCCTCAATCCCTTGTAGAAACCACGGGCGGCTCGTTTCCCTCGGGCCACGCGGTGGTTGGTGCTGCGATCGCGATCGCCTTGGTGATCGTGCTG
>JBFYOJ010000190.1:0-18717 GCA_041303885.1 Acidimicrobiia bacterium
GGACCATCCTGGAACCGCGGCTCGGGCCAGAGAAGGGCAAGTGCGACGAAGCTGATCACGAGAACGACGGCGGCGCCGGCGATGAAATAGCTGACGGGCACCGGGAGGTCGAGCCGGCCACCTATGCCGTGGGCCAGGGCAACCCCAGGCGCAAGCAGGAAGAGAACCGACGCGGCGCCCGCCACGAACCCGAGGCGTCGCTTCGTGTCCCCGGCCCCTCTCGTCACCTGGGCGTGACGCCGGACAGCGGGATCGAGTCGGACCGGGTCAAGGATTCACCACGACCTCGAAGAGCAGCGTACTCGTCTCTTCCAGTTCCACCTCGAAGATCCCGGGCACATCGGCGGTCAGTGTGATCTCTATCGGGACACCCGCCTTGGCATCGAAGGAGACGTCATAGCCGTGGACGTGGATCTCCTCGTCGGAGTCCGAGAGGACCCAGATCGAGACCTGGTCGCCGACCGTGACACTGAACTGATCGGGCCCGACGATCTGCCCGCCCTGCTCGAAGTACACGTCGATCTCAGGGCCGGTCGTGGTGGGTGACCCGGCGGTGGTCGTGGTGATCGGCTCCGTTGTCGTAGTGGAGGTCGGGAAGGTTGTGGTCGTGGTCGGGGCCACCGTGGGAACAGGCGCCAGCGTCGTGGTCGACACAGCATCCCCGCCCCCGCAAGCCGCCACCACCAAGAGGACCGCAAGTGCAGTTGCGATTCGTCGGTGCATGACCGAACGCTAGATGTCCTCCGTCTCAATCACAGATCCGCACTTATGCTCTGCCGGTAATGCGTTGGCTGCGACGGATCCTGGTGGCTGTCCTGATTCTCGCATTGGCTTTCACCGTGTTCGGCTTCTTCCTGGTCCGCCGGGCCTTCCCCCAGGAACAGGGGCGGCTCGAGGTCGCCGGGCTCGACGACACGGTGGAAGTCGTGAGAGATGTCGATGGGGTGCCCCACATATACGCCGGAACCGAGCACGACGTCTTCTTCGCCCAGGGATATGTCCACGCTCAGGATCGCTTCTGGCAGATGGACTTCTGGCGGCACATCGGGGCGGGGAGACTGGCGGAGATGTTCGGTGACGGGCAGGTGGAGTCGGACATGTTCCTCCGCTCCCTCGATTTCGCCGGGCTGGCGGAGCAGGAGCTCCGGGCCCTGCCGGACCAGTCGAGAGGGATACTCGAGGCCTACGCCGAGGGAGTGAACGCCTATCTCGCCGCCCACACGCCGTCACAGGTGAGTCTCGAATACTCCATGCTCCGGCTGCAGAATTCGGGGTACGAGATCGAGCCATGGAGCCCATTGCACACGCTGACCTGGGCCAAGGTCATGTCCTGGGATCTGAGCTGGAACATGTTGCAGGAGATCGATCGAGCCACGCTGAGCATCGACCTGCCGGTGGAGAGGATCGAGCAGCTCTACCCGGGCTACCCGGCCGCGCACCCGGTAGTGGTGTCGTCGGGCCAGGAGGCCGCCATCGGAGAACAGCCGGTCCCTGCAATCCCCCCGGAGGCGCTGACCGCCCTGGCCGGGAGCAGGGATCGAGCAAGGGGGGTGTGGGACCTTACCGGTGGGGGGTTTGCCGGCATCGGGTCCAACAACTGGGTGGTCGGTGGATCGCGGACCGAGTCGGGGCTCCCGATCCTCGCCAACGACCCGCATCTGGCGATCCAGATGCCATCCATCTGGTACGAGAACGGGCTCCACTGTCGGGACGTGACCCCTGAGTGCCCCTTTCAGGTCGCCGGGTTCTCCTTCGCCGGGACGCCGGGAGTGGTCATCGGTCACAACGATCGGATCGCCTGGGGAGTGACCAACGAGTCTGTCGACACTCAGGACCTCTTCATCGAGAAGGTGAATCCCGCCGACCCCAGTCAATATGAGTACCAGGGTCGATGGGTGAACATGGAGCGCCGGACCGAGACCATTGCCGTGGCCGGGGGTGACGACGTGACATACGACGTCATGGTGACCAAGCACGGGCCGGTCATCTCCGACACCTACTTCGACGAGGACCCGTTTGGCGGTTCGGCCCTGGAACCACCCAACGACTACGTGGTGGCGCTGGCCTGGCAGACATTGCAGCCATCGACCCTGGTCGAAGCGATCATCGCGCTCAACCTCGCCCGCAACTACGAGGAGTTTCGCGTCGCGCTGTCGAAGTGGGACATCGCTGCGCAGAACGTGGTGTACGCCGACGTGGAGGGCAACATCGCCTACCAATCGACCGGTGAGGTCCCGATCCGACCGGCCGGCGACGGCGGCTGGCCGGTCCCCGGGTGGACCGGCGAATACGACTGGGCCGGGGTGGTTCCCTACGAGGAGATGCCCCGCATGTTCAACCCGCCCCGTGACTACGTGGCGTCGGCCAACAACCCGGTGATCCTGCCCGGAACCGGCCCACACTTCTCAGTGGATGCCGACCTCGGGTACAGGGCGGCCCGTATCGAGGCGATGATCGAAGCATCACCATCCGGTTACAGCGCTTCCTCCGCCCAGGGGATGCAATTCGACAACCACGACGGGGGAGCGCCGAATCTCATCCCTCATCTCCTGGCCGTGGAGGCCGATGTGAGTTCGGTCGACCAAATGCAGGAGATGCTCGACCGTTGGGCTCTGGGCCCGACTGCGTTCCAGTCGGCTCCAGACTCGCCCGGTGCTGCCGCCTATCAGGCGGTCTGGGTGCACCTTCTCCGCCTGGCCTTCCACGACGAGCTCCCCGAGGAATCTTGGCCTGAAGGGGGAAGCCGATGGTTCGAAGTCGTCTCCGCACTGCTCGAGACGCCGGACGATCCGTGGTGGGACGACGTCGGCACCGAGCCGGTGGAGGGACGGGACGACATCCTCGAACAGGCGATGAGCGATGCCCACGCCGAGTTGAGCGAGATGCTCGGGCCGGAGTCGTCCGAATGGGAATGGAGCCGGCTGCACACTGCCTCCTTCGAGAACCAGTCCTTGGGCCAATCCGGTATCGCCCCAATCGAGTGGCTGTTCAACCGGAATGCCCCGGAACGACTCGGCGGCGGCGCGGACATCGTCAATGCAGTCGGCTTCTACCCGCCCGAGGGCTACGAGGTCGATTGGATCCCGTCGATGAGGATGGTCATCGACCTATCCGATCTAGCCGCCTCGACGGCCGGCAACACAACCGGGCAGTCGGGTCACGCCTTCCATCCTCACTATGACGATCAGCTCGACTCCTGGGCCGATGGCGACCAACATCCCTTGCGCTGGACACGCTCCCAGGTGGCCGCAGACGCAGCCGCCACCCTCACCCTCGTGCCGCTTCCGTGAGGTATCAGGCCGGCTCGACCTCCACGAGTGTGTCGTAGAAGGCCACACCACCACCCCAGTCGCTGGGAGCATCGTTGGTCAACGCGTTGGCATTGGCCCCGCTCCCCCACCAGCCCCAGGGGATCGCGGCCAACCCGGGCCGAAGCCGATCGCTGACCTTCGCCGGGAGCATGAGCTCGGAGCGTTCGTTGAACACCCTCACCTGATCGCCTTCGGCGATCCCCCTTGCCATGGCGTCGGCCGGGTCGATCTCGAAGTAGGGGCCATTCTCCCTTTCGGCGTGGTGCTTGGAGTACGTGGTGTTGAGAAAGCGGGTGTGCGTCTTCGGCGACAGCAGTACGAGCGGGTATGTCTCGCTCGCCACGCTGCCCACTCCCTCGACAGGCGGGGTGAACGAGGGCAAAGGGTCGTGGCCTTCAGCGGCCAGGGCCGGTGAGTAGAGGTGAGCTTTGCCGTCGGGGTGGGCGAAGCCGCCATCCTGGTGGAGCCGAAGCTCGTCGGGGAGGTCGAGCCTGGCGTAGCCCTGCTTCTGGAGGAGGTCCACGTCCACCTCCGGCAAAGCTCTTCGCAGGAGGGTCTCATCGTCCAGTTCGAACACCGGGTCGCTGAGACCCATCGCACGGGCGAGGCGACGCCAGAGCTCGGAGTTGGGGACCGCCTCGCCCAGCGGCTCGATCGCAGGATTGTTCCAGCCGAGATACAGGTGACCCCAGGCGGGCACCATGTCGACCTGCTCGATCTGGGTCGTGGCCGGGAAGACGACGTCGGCATAGAGGGCGGTGTCGGTGATGAACTGCTCGCTGACCACAGTGAACAGATCCTCACGCTCAAGCCCCCTTCGTATCGCCGCCGCATTGGGCACCGAGACCAGCGGATTCCCGTTCCACACGAAGAGGGCATGGATGCCCAGTGTCTCCGATGTCAGGACCTCTCCCAGCCGGTTCATGCTGATCTCACGGGTGCTCGTCTGGGGCTCGAGGGCCGACCA
The DNA here is from genome assembly GCA_041303885.1 of Acidimicrobiia bacterium. Lineage (GTDB taxonomy): Bacteria > Actinomycetota > Acidimicrobiia > Spongiisociales > ZC4RG35 > JARDZU01. Next base: position 4,279 of record JBFYOJ010000190.1, read on the forward strand.
ATCGATCGCTTCCTCGGACCAGACCCCGACCGACCGGGAGAGTCCCCCTCCCTTGTGCCGCCAGGCACCGGTGAGGACGGGGAGACAGCCGAGTGCCCTGAAGAACATGGCTCCATGCTCATGGTGCTCGGCTCCGATCAGCGTGCGAATGAACGACCGTGAGGTGGTTCCGTAGGCCTTCGCCAGATCCTCGATCTCTGCCGGGTCGATGCCGCAGACGCCCGCAGCTCGGGCCGGGTCCCACTCTGCGGCTCGAGCCGCCAGCTCCTCGAACCCGTGCGCATGGTCCCGGATGTAGTCGTGGTCGATGAGTCCGTCTCTGATCAGGACATGCATCATTCCCAGCATCAGGGCGACGTCCGTGGCGGGCAGCGGCTGGATGAACCAATCAGCTGACTGGGCGGTGATCGTGCGGATCGGATCGATCACCACCACCCTGGCACCGTTGCCACGAGCCTCCTCGATGAATGCCCAGAGATGGCGGTTGGTGAGCCGGGTGTTGGTCCCCCAAAGGATGATCAGCTCGGCGAAGCGGACATCCATCGGGTCCGCGCTGCGTCGGTCGCCGTACGTGGCGGCCAGTCCGGCCCCTGCCGTCGCCCCGCACAGGGAGTCAACCTGCCGTGACGCGCCGAGGCCGGCGAAGAAGAACCTGTCGAGATAGCTCATCTGGAGAAGGCCCTGCGTGCCGGCATCACCCCAGGGGAGGATCGCCTCCCCCCCATGGGCGGCGATGACCTGCTGGAGCCGGTCGACCACTACTCCCAGAGCCTCGTCCCAGGGGGCCTGGCGGAACTCTCCCGACCCTTTCTGCCCTACCCTGATCAGAGGATGGAGGACACGGTCGGGGTGGTAGACACGCTCAAGGAAGCGGTTGACCTTGGGGCACAGCTCGCCACGCGAGTAAGGATGCTCGGGATTTCCCCGGAGCTTGACTGCCTTCCCGTCCTCTACGGTTACGACCCACCCACAGGAGTCGGGGCAGTCGTGATGACAGGTTCCGAGCACGTTTTCGACAGCCATTCCTCGATTCTACGAGGCGCAGGCGCCGGCGACGAAGCGGCGGGCTGGCGTCACCAGCCCCTGGATTCACCGGTCCCGGGCAACCGGGCTTCCTGCCCGTAGGGGAAGACCTCGATGAGCTCCCCGGCGCGAATCCGCTCCTGGATCGCCTTCCACGCTGCAACGGCGAACAGATCGGCGTGCTGACGTAGGAACACCTCCTTCAACGCCGGCGAGAGGCCGAGAAACCGCTCGTGCTCCTCGGGGAAGACGTCCCGGTCCCCCACCGAGAACCATGGATCGGCCAGCAACGCCTCGGTCTCGTCCCGTGGAGGCGGGATCTCACGAAATGTGATGTCGGTCAACGCGCTCAGTTCGTCGTAGTCGTAGAAGACGACGCGACCATGCCTGGTCACCCCGAAGTTCTTGGGGAGGAGGTCACCGGGGAAGATGTTCGTCGAGGCCAGGTCTTTGATCGACTGGCCGAAGTCGACCACCGCATCGCCGGCAGCGGTGGGCGGGGCCCCCCTCACGTAGAGATCGAGAGGGACGACCCGGCGCTCGACGTAGACATGGCTGATGATCACAGAGTCGCCCTCCAGGCGAACCGTGCCTGCCGCCTCGGTCAGGAGCTCCTGTAACAAGGGGTCGGTGAACCGTGAGCGGTGGAACTCGAGATGCTGGAAGTCCTGGACGTCCATGAGACGCCCGGCGCGATCATGCTGGAAGACCAGGCGGTACTTGTCCATCACGGCCCTCCGCGTGGTGTGCTTGGGGGGCGGGAAGGTGTCTCTGATCACCTTGAAGACATCGTCGTACCCAGGCATGTGAAAGACGATCATGACCAGGCCCTTGGTCCCCGGGGCGGGCTCGAACTGCTCGTCGTTCGACCTCAGATGGCGGAGAAGGTCCCGATAGAGCTCGGTCTTGCCGTGCTTGTTGTGCCCGACCGTGATGTAGATCTCGGCAACGCGCTTCCGTGGCATCAGACGGCGCAGAAACTGGACCAGGTCATAGGGTCGGGGCACATCGACGTGGAAGTAGGATCTGGTGAAGCTGAAGACGATCGAAGCCTCGTTCTCGGTGAGGAGAACGGCGTCCACGAATACCCCGTCGTCGCCATTGCTCAGTGCGATGATCAATGGCACCCGCTCCGCACCGGCGTAGAGCAGGCCGACGATATACGCCGATTGGCCCCGGTAGAAGACCGATCTGACCACTTCGGCCTTGCCGACCACCGACGGTTTGCCTGGTTCCCCGAGACGGCCGTCGATGCGACTCGCCACTTCCGCGACATCGGCCTCCAGTCGGGCGTAGGGAACCGCGTGGGTGAAACCCTTGAGGATGTCAAACACCAGTTGGGCCGTCGACTCGCGTCGGTCCAGTGTCTGGTAGACCCCGTCGGGAGGCGGGATCGGAGGGGTGTCGAAGTCGGTGTCCACGAACTCGATGTGCTCGGCGACCCCCACGGTTTTGAACACACGCCTCGTCACCGAGTTGTAGAAAGTCTCGGCCAGCTCCCAGTCCTGGCGATCCGAGATCAGGCCGGAATAGACGGCTTTGACCGCAACCCACATCAGCGGGTCCCCGGTGCGATGCCCGAGCATTTGGGTCATCGAGTCGATGACCCGGTCGACCACGATCGTGTAGAGGCGGAGACGTTCGACTGCGTCGCTCTGGACGCCCCGCCAGTCCCGCTCCTCGAAACGGCGCGGCGCACGCCGGTTGATTGCCCTGAACCTGGTGGCGTACTCGTCGAACCCGTCGAGGATCCGTCTGGCGCCGAGGTTGGACAGCCGGCTGTCGGTCAGGGGTGTGGTCATGGTGGATGTTCTCGGCGTCCGGTCAACCGACAAAGGCGGAGATCTCGTCGACCACGCGATCGGGATGCGTCCACGGCGCCTCGTGCCGCGCTCCGATCACCTCCGCCACTCTCGGATCCCCCAGGGCCCCAACCAACTCGTACTGCCAGGCCGTGGGGACGAGCTGGTCCCTGGTCGGGACGACCACGAGGGTCTCTGTCTCGATGCTGCCGATCCACGGACGTGAGTCGAAGCGAAGCAGGGCGAGGGTGGCCTGGGCGCCGGCGTCGACGTCACGCCTATGGGTCTCCTCCCAGAGCCAGCGAGCATGGCGTTCCTCGACGGCCCCGGTCGCGAGCAGATAGAAGGCTCTCACCTCCGGGGTTCCCACTCCGGTGAGACGCTCCCAACCCCGGGCGAGGACGGCTCCGACGGCTCGAAACGTCCGGTCGGGCTGGGGCTGATGGGTCATGGTCGCCAGGAGCACGAGACGGTCGATACGGCCCGGGTGGCGGTGCGCCAGGGCTTGAGCGACCGTGCCACCCATCGAGTAGCCGACCACGGACACCCGGGCGAGCTTCAGTTGGTCGAGAACCCCAGCAATGTCGTCCGCCAGGTCTTCGACCTCGAAGCGGTCGCGCGCCAGCGGGGCGAGACCATGACTCCGATAGTCCACCATGATCACCCGGTACTTCTCCGCCAATGCGGGACCGATCCGATACCACTCGGCCAGCGAGGAGCCCGACAACCCGTGGATCAGGAGGATCGGCCTCGCCCCGTCGGGGCCCAACTCCCGGACCAGGAACTCCTGATCACCGACGAACACGGTCCGTCCCGGGCTGCGCCAAGGGTGCTCCTGAGGTGCGCGGAACCGGGGGCTGATCACCGGGGCGAAGGCGCGCAACAGGACGAGGGCGATCAGGACGCGCTTGAGGAACCTCATCGGCCCACCCCCCCAACCGAGAAGACGAGGTCTTCGACCGGATGCCCCCCGATGAGATGCTCGTCGATGATCCGGTCCAGGCCCTCGATGGTCACGTTGGCGTACCAGGTCGCCTCGGGATATACCACACAGATCCCACCCTGCTCGCAGACGCGCAGACAGTCGACCTTGCTCCTCAGCACCGACCCGTCTCCCGCCTCGACGGGAGTGGCTTCGATCTCAGGGCTCCCGTGCCAGGCCGGCGGGGCCGAGGTGAGCCCGAGCTCCTTCAGCCGGGTCTTCAGGTGTCGCCACAGCTCGTTGGTGACTTCAGTTGGAGCGCACTTCGGGGTGCTCTGGTCGGCGCAGATGAAGATGTGGCGGCTCGCCGTCGGGATCGACTGGGCCTCGGCAATCGCAACGAGACGCTCTTCTGGGCTCACGGAGTGACAATGATCCCTGTGCCCACGGTGACATGGCCAATCGAGGCCGAGCCGGGGACATCATGCAGGTAGCCCTCGGCATCCTCCGGGGACAGGGCCACCAGAAGGCCACCCGAGGTTTGGGCATCGGCGAGCAGCTTGAGATCGTCGTCGTCGACCGAGGATTCGACGAAGGAGCCGACCGAGGCCAGGTTCCGCTGCGACCCGCCCGCCCACATCCCTCTGGCGAGAAGATCTCTGGCTCCTTCCAAGACGGGGACCCGTCCCATCCCGACGCTTGCACCGACCCCTGAGGCCAGGCACATCTCGCGGAGATGCCCGAGGAGGCCGAACCCGGTGACATCCGTCGCCGCGGAGGCACGGTTGGGGGCAAGAGCCCTCCCGGCAGTCTCGTTGAGTGAGGCCATCGACTCGATTGCCCGCTCCGCCAGGTCGGAAGGGCACTGGCCTCGCTTGATGGATGTGGTGATGATCCCTATCCCCAGCGGCTTGGTCAGCACCAGCTCGTCGCCGGGGAGGGCGCCGGAGTTGGGGAAGTACGAGTCGATGGGGACCGTCCCGGTGACCGCGAATCCGTAGGTCGGCTCCGGGCTATCGATCGAGTGCCCGCCCACCACCGTGCAGCCTGCCTTCTCCATGACCTCCATCCCACCCGAGATCACCACCCCGGCCACATCGAAGTCGAGCTTGTCACGAGGCCAGGCGAGGTATTGGAGGCTGGTGATCGGCGACCCACCCATCGCATATATGTCGCTGAGCGCGTTGGCTGCCGCGATCCGGCCCCAATCACCCGGGTCGTCGACGACCGGCGTGAATATGTCGACCGTCTGCACCAACGCCATCCCATTCCCGAGTGAGAACACCCCCGCATCGTCGGACGTCGCTATCCCCACCAGGAGATCGGGGTGGCTGCTCGCCTTGTGCTCCTTGACGGCCATCATCACGCGGGACAGCTCGTCGGGCCCCAGCTTGCAGGCGCAACCCGCCCCGTGGGCGTACTGGGTGAGACGAACATCGCTCATGAGGAGAAGATACCGCCCCTCGCTCCTTGCGCTCCCGGGGCCACGTCTTGGCCGTGGGCGGAATTAGCCTTTGCCGCCCCATGTCCGACCAACAGAACTTCCTGACCCCGGCCGCCTACGAGAAGATGCGTGACGAGCTGGACCAACTGAAGATCCACGGCCGCAAGGAGATCGAAGAGCGCATCGCCGAGGCGCGATCCCACGGCGACCTTCGCGAGAACGCCGATTACGACGCGGCGAAGCACGACCAGGGCCTGATGGAGGCACGTATCCGAAAGCTGGAGCATCTCCTCCACACAGGTGTGGTCAAGGAGGTCGAGGACACCGGAAGGGTCGAGATCGGGAGCGTCGTGACCGTCGTCGATGGCGACGGCGACGAGCTCGACTACTTCGTCGCATCACAGGAGAACAAGGTGCCAGGGTTGTTGCTCGCCTCGCCCACCAGCCCTCTTGGAGGTGCGCTCCTCGGCGCATCGGTTGGCGACGAGGTGTCATACGAGGCGCCCGCCGGCACGTTCACCGTCTCAGTGGTCGCGGTGCGACCATATGAAGGCTGACCAAAGTTAGCCTGACGCCGGTTCGCTGTCCGAGGGCTACCGGTGAGACTCCGACTTAGACGTCCCCGCCAACTAGCAAGGGATCTGGTTGCTGCCGCGCGCAGGGCACCCGCCGAGGTTGCCGACTATCTCGAGGCCCATGAGGAGGAGTGGGAGGCACTGGCGGAGGCCGCCCCCGGTGATGCGGCAGATGTCCTCGAGCAATTGGCTCAGGAGGATGCGGCCGGGCTCCTCGCCGACCTAGAGCCCGAGGATGCCGCCGAGATCCTCGAGCGCATCGCACCGGAGCTCGCCGCCGAGCTCATCGAGGACGTACCAATCGAGGACCTGACTGCTGCGGTCGGCGAGATGACCGGGGAGTCGGCAGCAGACCTCCTGTTCGAGCTCGACGACGAAGTGACCGAGAACGTCCTCGCTCTCCTCGACGAGGAATCGGAGCGTGAGATCCGCCGGCTTCTCCTCTATCCGCCCGACACCGCCGGCGGGTTGATGACAACGGAGATCGCCGCATTACCCATCGGGCTCACCGCCGGGGAGGCGATCGAGAGGATCCGCCAGTTGCACGAGGAGTACGAGGACCTCTCCTATGTCTACGTGGTGGACGACGACGGGCATCTCAGGGGAGTCGTCTCCTTCCGTGACCTGGTGTTTGCCCGGCCGGGGGTGAATCTCGACGAGGTGATGGTGCATGACCCGAGTGCCGTCAATGCCGGCGCCGACCGTGAAGAGGTCTCCGAGCTGAGCCAGAGATACCACCTCTTCGGTGTTCCCGTGATCGACGACCACGGGATCCTGCTCGGGATGGTGACCACCGACGCGGTCATCGAAGCCGTCCAGGACGAGGCGACAGAAGACTTCGCCGCCGCAGTCGGCGCCGGTGTGGGTGAGACGGTCTACACCGATGTCACCAAGTCGTATAGGTCGAGGGCCCCGTGGCTGGTCCTGAATCTCTTTCTCGCGCTCGTCGTCGCCTGGGTCATCGAGCATCAGACAGGGATCATCTCCAAAGAGCCGGTGCTGGCCGCGCTGATGCCGATCGTCGCCTCCCTGGGAGGAAACGGCGGGAATCAGAGTCTGGCTGTGATGATCCGCTCACTGGCGACCGACGATGTGCCCAGTGCCCAGGTCCCCTCGATCGTCCTTCGACAGGCGGGTGTCGGCATCCTCAACGGGGTGACTGTGGCCCTGGCAGCCGGTTTGCTGACCTACGCCCTGATCGCATCCGGGGTGTTCGGAAGCAACAACGATCCGAATCAGGTCGCCTTGGTCATCGCATTGGCCTGCATGGTCAACCTCGTGGTTGCCACCCTCCTCGGAGTGATGATCCCACTCGCATTGAGGCGACTCGGTCTCGACCCGGCGCTGGCCTCATCGATCCTGCTCACCGTCATCACGGACGTGGTCGGGTTCGGAGGCTTCCTGCTGGTGGCCGCTGCGTTGCTCTGATTCCGGCGGTCGATTCCCGACCGAGCTCACCTTTCGGCGACCATCAGCCCTTTCGATGGGTAAACGCAGATCCTGAGAGTGGGCCGGTTGGGAGGGAGTCTGGCCGGCAACCCCTCAGCTGCCGATCACCATCTCACCGGAGCTCTCGAACGGGCCACGGAACACGATGGTGGTGCCGTTCTGCAGGCTGACGAAGTGGTGCTGGCTCACCAGAGTGCCCTCCTCCTCGGTGCGGTCAGTCTCAGGCTTGCGATACGCCTCGACCGCTGCCGCATCGTCGAAGACTTCGGCGCCGAAGGTGGCAGTGCCCGACTCGACCAGGTCGAGCACGAAGTTCTCGATGTCCACGTCGGTGTAGGCACCGGGCGGGATGACGATATAGAGAGTCTCGCCGGCCGTGTCGGTCTCCCGTGCCACGATCTCGTAGCCGCTGACCGACTGCCCGACCAGTGACGTCGTGGCACCTTCCCCGCTCGACGGGGCCGTGGTGGTCGATGACTCGACAGTGGTGGGCTGGCCGGAGATCACCGACGAGGTGGTGCTGAGCTCCACGCCCTCGTCACCGTTGCAGGCGACGACTGCCAGGGCGAGAAGACTCGACACGGCCACGTAACGAGTCGGCTTTGACCGTTTCATGCCAGATCAACGTACCGGATCGGCGCCGGGTTCCCAACATCGGGTCCTGGCGTTAGCCTGCTCGACATGCTCGGCAGACTCGGGGGTGCCTTCGTGGCCGCGCTCCTACTGGTCGCGGCCCTTCTCGTGATGGCAGCACCGGCGCCGGAGGCGCAGGCAGCACGGATGTGCCCACCGGTGACCCTCGACGATCTCTTCCCGGAACCGGCAAAGCCGACACCGACACCATCGCCGACCCCGACCACGGTCCCCGACACGGGCACGTCGACGACCACCACCACCTCCACCGTCCCGGTCTCATCGACGAACGAGCCACCGGTCACCACGGCTCCGGGCGAGGGCTCCACGGTCACCACCGAACCCGGGGCCGGATCGACGACGGCGCCGCCGAGGCCGGCGCCGAAGTGTGTTCCCTTCCGCTACGACATGCGTTGGCCTCTCGCCGGAAGGGGGCAGATCCTGTCCGGGTTCGGCGCAGATCGGGATGGCGGTGATCGCCACCACAAGGGCAACGACATATCCGCTCCCAAGCTGACCCCGGTGGTGGCGGTGGCGGACGCAGTCGTGATCAAGGTCACCCAGCAGGTAGGCACCGAAGAGTGTTGCTGGGTCTCCCTCCGGCACGACGACGGATGGCAGTCCTACTACATCCACCTCAACAACGATCGGTGGGCAACCGACGACGGGATGGGCTTTGGGGTCCGCACCGACCTGGTGGAAGGCATGGAGGTGGCCGAGGGCGAAGTGATCGGATGGGTGGGGGACTCGGGGAACGCCGAGGAGACCGTGGATCACCTCCATTTCGAGCTGAGGACGCCGGCAGGAGTGGCAGTCGACCCCAGGGCCAGCCTGCAGGCTGCCCAACGCAGAGCCGAAATAGCCGATCCCCAACCGACCTGGCCCTACGCCGACGACGACGGCCACGAGATCGAGGGTCTGGCCGCGACACTCCTGGCCGAAGGGTTGTTCATGCCCTGCGACGACACGATGGTCAACTTGTGCCCGGACGAGGTGGCCACCCCCGACCTGGCCGCAGGGATCGTGCGCGCACTGACCGGGAAGACGCCTCCTCCCCTCGAGGGGAGATTCCAGCCTCTACCCGCGGCGCTCGACCCCTCACTCGTCGTCCCCCGGACCCTGGAGGGGGCCTTCGGATGCGCCCCGATCGAGCAGTGCCTCGACTTCGGCCTTCCCGAGACCGAGCTCGCCCGCCTGGCGGTGTGGGTCAGGCTCGACGACCTCGTGATCGCGACACTCGCCAAGGAGGAGATGTCGCCGGAGTGGGCCCCGGTTGTCCATCTCCCCACGTCTGCCGACGCCGAAGCCCGTCTACGGGAATACGGGCTGCGGGGAGAGTGCAATCCGCCGCTCGACGACGCCAACCTGCTCACCCGCGAGGAGACGGTCTCCTTTCTCGTCTCATGGCTTCGCGGCGTCAACCCGCAGCCCTGCACCGACCCGGCTCAGAGGATTCGCTGAACGAAGAGCCTGGACAGATTCGAAGTCACCGGGCCTTCGCGGAAGGAGCGATGGCCGACGACGGAAACCGGTTGTATGTCCCGGATCGTGGACAGCGCCATCACCTCGTCGGCGAGATCGAGCCGGTCCAGGGTCCACTCTCCTTCCTTGACCTGGATGTCCAGCTCGGCGGCGAGGTCGAGCATGACCCGCCGGGTGATCGAGTCGAGGATGCCGAGACCCAGCCCCGGTGTCTCGATCACGCCCCCGATCACCCAGGCCACCGAGAAGGTTGGCCCTTCCAGCATCACGTCGTCGACAGACAGGAGGAGGGCGTCTTCGAACCCCTCGGCAACTGCCCTCCTCGTGGCGGAGAGATTCGGAGCGTAGGAGAGGATCTTCGCACCGGCCAGATCCCAGGGCACACCCGCGGCATGCCATGGAGCCGCGACCGGAAGGAGTCGCGCCGGGCCTTCTGCTGGGGCCGACGGATGGCCGAAAACGATCACCAGGGGGCCACCTGCCTCGCCGGGCACCGAAGGGCCCCTGGTCACGACCACACGGATGGCGCAGTCGCCCCCCTCATTGGCGATGCTCGTGATCCATTTCCGCAGGTCTTCGCGGGCCGGAAGGGAGATCCCCAGCAGCCCGGCGCTCCGTGCCAGGCGATCGAGATGGAGATCCAGGGCGAAGGCACTGCCAGATCGAGCCTTGAGGACCTCGAAGCACCCGTCTCCCCGCAGGACCGACGAATCGGTGACCGGGACGGTCCCTTCCGACTCCTCACCGTTTATCAGGACACGGGTGATCACGAGCCCTCCACCCGGTAGCGATTGGTTATCGGCAACCTGCGGTCCTTCCCGAAAGCCTTGACCGTGATCTTGACACCGGGTGCAGCCTGACGTCGCTTGTACTCGTTGCGATCGACCATGCGGGCAACCCGAGACACCACCGAGGGGTCGAAACCCTGGCCGACTATCTCGTCTACCCCGAGATCACCCTCCACGTAGAGCTGGAGGATCGCATCCAGCAGCTCATAGGGAGGAAGCGAGTCCGAGTCTTTCTGGTTGGGGCGGAGCTCGGCCGACGGCGGCTTGTCGATCGTGCTCTGGGGGATCACCTCCATGGCCTTGTTCCGCCAGCGGCACAGGTCGTAGACGAGTGTCTTGAGCACGTCCTTGAGCACCGCGTAACCGCCGACCATGTCCCCGTATAGGGTGGCGTAGCCGGCTGCCATCTCCGACTTGTTCCCGGTGGCCAGGACCATGGGACCATGTTTGTTGGAGATGCCCATCAGCATGGCCCCCCTGGTGCGGGCCTGCAGGTTCTCCTCGGCTATGCCGAACTCCGTGTCGGCGAACACCGGGGAGAGAGACTGGAGAAACGCCTCGAAAACACTGTCCATCGGCAGGAGATCGAATCGGATCCCCAGATTCATGGCCAGCGCCCTGGCATCGTCGATCGAGTGCTGCGAAGAGAAGCGCGACGGCATCGAGACCCCCCAGACCGCCTCCGGCCCCAGCGCGTCGGATGCGATCACCGCGGTCAGCGCCGAGTCGATGCCACCGGAGAGCCCGATCACCACCCGGTCGAATCCGTTCTTTCTCACGTAGTCAGCGAGCCCGGTCTGCAGCGCCCGGTACACCTCCTCGACTGGATCGAGCAGCGGGGTGACCGAGCCTGCGGTCACCGGCTCACCGGGCAGTGGGACGTCGACGATGAAGAGGTCCTCTTCGAACTGTGGGGAGCGGTGCACGATCGTCCCGTCCGGAGCGACGACCAGGGAGCACCCGTCGAAGACCAGCTCATCCTGACCGCCGACCAGATTCAGATACACCACGGCGGAGCCGGAGTCACGCGCCCGATCGACGATCATCTGCTCCCGATCCCTCGCCTTGCCCTTGTGGAACGGGGAGGCGTTGATGTTGAGCAGGATCCGGGCGCCCGCGGCAGCCTGGGCCCGAGGTGGCCCGTCGGGCAGCCAAATGTCCTCGCAGATCGAAACCCCTGAAACGACGTCTCCGAACTCCCAGGTCTTGGCCGGCTCCAATCCGACCGCGAAGTAACGGTCCTCATCGAACACCCCGTAGTTGGGAAGGTGGATCTTGTGATAGACCCCGACGATCCGGCCCCGGTGGAGCACTGCCGCCCCGTTCGCCACGGTCCGATTGGCGGCGTCGACCGAGCCACGGGAAGGCCCGTTGGATCGATCGACGAACCCGACCACGACCGCGGTCGAACCGGACCGGGCGGCGAGGCGCCCCACAGCCTCGATCCCGGCGGCGACGAAGTCGGAGCGCAGCACGAGGTCCTCCGGTGGATAGCCGTTGATCGCCAGTTCGGGGAGGAGGAGCACATCGGCCTGTTCACTCTCCGCCCAGGCCATCGCATCGGCAACCTTCGCCTCGTTTCCGTCGAGGTCGCCGACGCACAGGTTCAGTTGGGCACCCGCTACCCGAAGTGGCATGCCTTCACGATACGCCCCGTCATACCCTGTCGCTGGTGACCGACCGAGCAGCCCCTCCCCCCCTCCCGGCCAGTGTGGCGCAGCGGCTCGACGAGGTCGTGCCCGACCTTGCGGCGAGAGACCTCATCGCCGAGCTGGTCGACAATGGGCCCGATCCCGGCGAAGCCTGGGAGCGGCTTCTGCCGATTCTGGCTGCCGATCCCGAACTGGCTCGCGACCCGACCCTGGTGAGAAGGGCGTGTGCCCTGGCCGGGACATCACGCGCCTTGAGCCAGGCCGTGGCGCGCAATCCTTCGTTGATCCGGGGAGAAGCCCCGAAGGCAAGCGTCGTTCTCCGGGTCCGGGCCGCCCTCGCATCGATTGCCGGGGACGACATGGCGCGGGTCATCGACATGGCGGAGGCCACTGCCCGCTTCTCCGACGAGATAGATGCGATCGTGACCGACACTCTCGAAGTGGCCCGCACCGAAGTGGCGGCACGCTATCCGATCGCGGCCGACCTCCCATTTGCCGTGATCGCCATGGGCAAGTGGGGCGCCAGAGAGCTCAACTATGCGTCGGACATAGACCTCGTGTTCGTCCACGAGGCGATCGACGGCGACGAGACCGCGAGTCGAGCGGCCGCCCTTGCCCTGGCCGCGAGACTCATGTCCCTGCTTTCAGCCGGCTCGGTCGACGGACCCGGGCTGGAGGTCGACGCCGCTCTCCGCCCCGAGGGGTCGATGGGACCGTTGTCGAGGAGTCTCGATGGCTACGCGCGCTACTACGCGCAATGGGGGGAGGCGTGGGAGCTGCAGGCCCTGCTCAAGGCCAGACCCGCCGCCGGCGACCCGGACCTCGGTGGTCGCTTCATCGCCATGTCGGGAAAGGTGGTGTGGGAGGGCGGGCTCGATGTCGATGCGCTTCGCAGCATCCGCCGGCTCAAGGAACAGGCAGAGGATGAGGCAAAGCTCGCGGACATCAAACGATCCCGTGGCGGGATTCGGGACATCGAGTTCTCGGTTCAACTCCTGCAGCTGGTCCATGGGCGATTGGATGCCGACCTCCGCCCCGTTTCGACCCTAGGGGCGCTCCAGGCCTTGACAGAGCACGGCTTCGTCGAGCCGAAGGACCATGCCCGATTGGTTGAGGCATACCGCTTTCTCCGCGACCTGGAGCATCGCATCCAGCTCTGGGACCTCCGCCAGACCCACGAAGTCCCAGACGACCCGGGCCGTCGGGCACAACTCGGGCGCGCCCTGGGGATGAGTGTCGACCCGGCTGGCGAGCTGGAGAGCCGACTCTCGGAGGTGCGGTCGATCGTGCGCGATGTGCACGAGCGTCTCTACTTCAGGCCGATACTCGACGCCCTGGTTGGCTCGCCCAGCGCACGGCTCGGAGTCGAGCAGGCCGGTCTCCGCCTCGAGGCCCTCGGTTTCAACGATGTCATCGCGGCCCGACGCGCCCTGGAAGAGCTCACCTCTGGCCTGAGTCGACGCTCCCGTGCGATGCAGCAGGTTCTCCCCCTCATGCTCGACTGGCTGTCGCTTACCCCCAGACCGGACCTCGGCCTGGCCCAACTCCGAATGGTGCTCGCCAACACGCCGGACCACGCCGCCCTGGTCACCCTGCTCCAGACCAACCCGCTAGCCGGCGAACGTCTCTGCGACCTACTGGGGACCAGCCGTCTCATCGGGGACCTGATCGACCGTATCCCCGAATTCATCCCACGTCTCGCCGATGATCGGCTGCTCGGAGACATACGAGCGCGTGAGCCCGAGATCGAGCGGCTGATCGGCTTGCTCGATGGCCGGCCGGAACTGGATGCGCGGATCGGGACGATTCGCCGGTTTGCACGGCGTCGCAAGCTGCGCATCGCTGCGAGGGACATCATCGGTGGGGCTGAGACCACCGCAACGATCCAATCCCTCACCGATAGTGCCGATGCAGCCGTGGTTGGTGGCATCCACGTCGTAGCCGGTGGTCACCCGACCGGTTTCGCCGTCATCGCCATGGGAAAGTGGGGCGGGGGCGAGCTCTCATACGGGTCGGACCTCGACCTCATGTACGTATTCGCCGAAGAGGTCAGACGTGAGGATGCGGTGAGGATCGCAACCGAGCTGTCGAAGGTCGTCTCTGAGCCGAGCAGACATGGGGAGGCGTACTCCCTCGATGCCGGGCTCCGCCCCGAAGGCCGCAAGGGCCCCCTTGCCCGGTCCCTCGAAGGCTATCGCCGTTACTACGCAGAATGGGCGGAGCCATGGGAGATGCTGGCTCTGGTCAAGGCACGTCCCGCTGCCGGTGACCCCTCAGTGGGCGCGGCCTTCATCGAGTTGATCGGCCGGCAGGTGTGGCAGGAGGAGCTCCCCGGCGACTTCCTGCGCTCTATCCGTGAGATCAAAGCCCGCGTGGAGAAAGAGCGAATCCCTGCGGGTGAGGACCCCGACTATCACCTCAAGCTCGGGAGGGGAGGCATCAGCGACGTCGAGTTCCTCACCCAGCTCATGCAGCTCAGACATGGGGGCAAGAACCCGTCGCTTCGCGTCCCCGGGACACTGGATGCACTCGAGTCGCTGGGTGGCCTCGGATTGCTCCCGCCGGATGAGGTGCGAGTCCTCGAAGAGGCCTACCTGTTCTGCACCAGGGTGCGGCTCCGGCTCCATCTTCAGGTCGGTCGGGCGGTCGACTCCCTGCCCACGGACCGC
>JBFYOJ010000191.1:0-11813 GCA_041303885.1 Acidimicrobiia bacterium
ACAAGAGCGATGTGTTCGAGGCTCTGGGGCTCTCCGAGGAGAACAGCGGCGTGTATGCCGGTGAATGGCTGGACGGGACGGGGTCCCGTGTCGAGGTGACCAACCCCACAACTGGTGAGACCCTTGCCACCGTGACGATGGCATCTGCCGACGACTACGAACAGGTTGCGGCCAACTCGGTGGAGACCTTCGAGGGCTGGCGCCGGCTCCCGGCCCCGCAGCGTGGACAGTACGTGCGCCGGCTCGGGGACGCCCTGAGGGAGAGGATCGAGCCCTTGGGCGCCCTGGTCACCCTGGAGATGGGGAAGATCCTTCCCGAGGGCATCGGTGAAGTCCAGGAGATGGTCGACATCTGCGACTTCGCGGTTGGCCTCTCCCGTCAGCTCTACGGGGTCACCATGGCCTCGGAGCGGCCCAATCACAGGATGTACGAGCACTGGCATCCCCTGGGGCCGGTTGGGGTGATCTCGGCGTTCAACTTCCCGGTCGCCGTCTGGTCGTGGAACGCGGCCGTCGCGGCCGTGTGCGGTGACACGGTGGTCTGGAAGCCGTCCGAGAGGACACCGTTGACCGCGATCGCGGTGACCCGGATCGCCCAGGAGGTGATGGCCGGCTCCGGGTTCGAAGGTGTGTTCAACCTCGTGGTTGGCGACGGCGCGACGGTCGGTAACGGGATGAACCAGGACCCTCGGCTGCCCCTGATCTCTGCCACCGGCTCGTGCAACATGGGCCGCATCGTCGGCCCGGCGGTGGCCCAGCGCATGGGCCGCACCATCCTCGAACTGGGCGGCAACAACGCGGTGATCGTCATGGATGACGCCGATCTCGAGCTGGCGGTGCGAGGCACGCTCTTCTCGGCTGTGGGCACCGCAGGGCAGCGGTGCACCAGCCTGCGCCGACTCCTAGTACACCGGGCGGTGGCGGACAAGATGGTCAGCCGTCTGACCGAGGCCTACCGGCAGGTCAAGATCGGGGATCCGCTCGAAGAAGGGACCCTGATGGGGCCATTGGTCGGCGAGCGAGCGGTGGAGCAGATGATGAACGCCCTCGACATCGCCCGTGAGCAAGGGGCGCAGGTTGTCACTGGGGGCAACCGTCTCGAGCGGCCCGGCTTCTTCGTGGAGCCCACCATCGCAATCGTCCCCAAAGAGGCATCGATCACCCAGGACGAGACCTTTGCCCCGATCCTGTGGGTCATCGAGTTCGACAGCCTCGATGAGGCGATAGAGATCCAGAACGGGGTCACCCAGGGCCTTTCCTCGGCGATCTTCACCAACTCACTGAAGAACGCGGAGAGATTCCTCAGTCATGTCGGATCGGACTGTGGCATCGCCAATGTCAACATCGGGACCTCTGGAGCGGAGATCGGGGGAGCCTTCGGCGGCGAGAAGGAGACCGGGGGCGGCCGCGAGGCCGGCTCCGACGCCTGGAAGGCGTACATGCGCCGTCAGACCACCACCATCAACTGGGGCGACGACCTTCCCCTGGCTCAAGGCATCGAATTCGGCTGATCGATGGACTCCGGCGACTGGGACGATAGGTATCGGGCCTCCGACCGGCTTTGGTCGACGACTCCGAATCTGTTCGTGGCCGACCGTCTCCGTCATACCAGGCCTGGCCGCGGCCTGGACCTGGCTGCAGGAGAAGGCCGGAACGCGGTCTGGCTCGCCTCGATCGGCTGGCAGATGACCGCGGTGGACTTCTCCGAGGTCGCTATCGCCCGCGGGTTGGAGCAGACCCAGGACGTCCAGTTCGTCCAGAGTGATGTCCTCGAGTGGGAGTCGAAAGTCAACTTCGACCTGGTGCTCGTGGCCTATCTCCATCTCCGGCCACCCGACTTCGAGAAGGTGGTGCGCCGGGCTCGGGAGTGGCTGGAGCCGGATGGGGAGCTTTTCTTGATCGGCCACGACTCGAGCAACCTGACCGACGGATGGGGCGGCCCGCAGTATCCAGAGGTCCTGTGGGACGTCGCTGCCATCGTCGATTGGCTCGACGGGATGACGATCGTCGAGTCGGAGGTCGTGCGCAGGCCGGTCGACGCCGACGATGGCCGTCATTTCGCCCGCGACACCCTGGTAAGGGCGAGACTCCCCGGCTGAGTCGAACCGCGTCTCTCCTCAGACCCGGTCGAGGGCCGCGTCGAGGTCGGCGATCAAGTCTTCGGCATCTTCGAGGCCGACCGAGAGCCTGACCAGGCCGTCGGTTATGCCCGCCGCCAGACGCTCGGCCCGCGGCACTGCGGCGTGGGTCATCGTCACCGGGTGTGTGATCAGAGACTCGACCGAGCCCAGGTTCTCGGCGAGACTCCACAACTGGACCGCATCCATGAGCTTCTTCCCGGTCTCGACTCCTCCGTGCAGCTCGAAGCAGACCATGGCACCGAATCCGGTCGCCTGTCTGCGAGACAACTCGTGCTGGGGGTGGTCGGCAAGGCCGGGGTAGCTCACGTAGTCGATCTTGGGGTGGCCTTGGAGCCATCCCGCGATCTCCAGGGCATTCGCGCTCTGCCGATCCATCCGCTCGCTGAGGGTCTTCACACCCTGGAGCGTGAGGAACGCCACCATCGGGGACATCACCAGCCCCGCGGCGATCCGGGCAAAGGCGATCTTCTCCTGGAGCTCCTCACTGTCGACCACGACGGCCCCACCGAGTGTGGCGTTGTGACCGTCGAGGAACTTGGTCGTCGAGTGGATCACGATGTTCGCCCCCAGCTCGAAGGGTCGTTGGAAGTAGGGGGTGAGGAACGTGTTGTCGGTCACGTGGAGGGCCCCGGCCGCCCGGGTGATCTCGGACACCTCGGCGAGATCGGTGACCTTGAGGGTGGGGTTGGCCGGTGACTCGGTGAACACCATGCGGGTCTCGGGGCGCACCGCCGCCCGGATCGCGTCGATGTCGGCCGCGTCGGTGAAGCTCACCTCGACGCCGAACTTGGTCAGGAACTGGTCGGCGAAGCGATAGGTGCCGCCGTAGACGACGTCGGCGATGACGACATGGTCACCAGCCTGGAGCAGGCCAAGGAACACAGCCACCGTCGCCGCCATCCCCGAGGCGTAGGCGGTGCTGTCGTGGCCGCTCTCGAGAACGGTCAGCTTCTCTTCGAGGGCGCGCACGGTGGGGTTGCCGGCTCGGCTGTACGAGTAGCCCTTTCCCATGTACTCGTCCACCGAATCCTGGACGAAGGTCGTCGATTGGTAGATGGGGGTCAGGATCGCCCCGGTGGTCGGGTCGGGGGTGACTCCGGCGTGTACCTGTTTGGTGCGAAAACCCATCAGGCAATTGTGGTCGGTCCGCCGGGGTTTGTGTGTAACGGCTCTGGAGGGTGCCTGACTGCGCAGGTTCGTCAGCCGAAGCGGTAGCCGACGGAGCGCACCGTAGTGATCCAGGAGGCCCGCTCTTCACCGAGCTTGGAGCGGAGGCGGCGGATGTGGACATCGACGGTGCGGGCTCCTCCGTAGTAGTCGTAACCCCACACCTTCGACAGCAGCTGTTCCCTGGACCAGACCCGCACCGGGTTCTCCACCAGGAACCTGAGCAACTCGTACTCCATGAAGGTCAGGTCGATCGGCACCGAAGCCAGCGTGGCCTGATAGGTGAGCGGATTGAGCTCGAGGTCCTTGAACACTACGAGCTCGTCCTTCGACGAGTCGACGATCAGGCGCTGCACCCTGATTCGAAGCTCCAGCGGGTCCAAGGGAGTGGTGATGAAGTCGGTCACTCCGGGCGTGCTCTCCATGAGCGCGAGCTGGTCGATCGAGGTGACCAGGACGATGGGCAGCCCAACCACCTCGGCGATTCTGCCCACCTCGCGTAGCCGGCGCATCGGCTGGTCTGCGAGCTCGACGAGGAGCACATCGGCGTCATCGATGCCGCGATCCTCGGGGACGAGCTCGGCGACGGTCACGTGTGTCGCACCTGCCAAAGCGAGCCCATCGAGGATGGCCTCGGAGCAGTCCGCGGGGTGAATGGCGACGATCACAGGATCGGTAGATAGCTTTCCAGTTCGAACCGCGAGACGTGATGCTGGAAGCGATCCCACTCGCCTCGCTTGTTACGGAGGAACCAGTCGAACAGGTGCTCGCCAAGGGCCTCGGCCACCAACTCCGAGCGTTCCATGATGTCCAGCGCCTCGGCCAGCGTCTCAGGCAGTCTCTTTGCGCCTGCAGCGGCGCGCTCGGAAGGCGTCATCAGATGGACGTTTGCCGAGATCTCCGGCGGAAGCTCATAGCCCTCCCGGATCCCGGCCAGACCGGCGGCGAGGATCACCGAGAGTGCCAGGTATGGGTTGCACGCGGCGTCCGCGGCCCGGTACTCGACCCGGACACTCGACGGCTTGCCCTTCTTGGCTGTGGGCACCCGGACCAGGGCCGACTGGTTGTTGCGGGCCCATGAGATGTAGATCGGGGCGTCGAAGCCGCCGACCAGCCTCTTGTACGAGTTGACCCACTGGTTGGTGACCGCGGTCATCTCGGCTGCGTGGCGGAGAAGGCCGGCGATGAACGCCTGTCCTACCTTGGACAGGCCGCCGGGCGTCCCCGGTTCGTGAAAGGCGTTGACGTCTTCTTCGAACAGCGAGAGGTGGAGGTGCATCCCCGACCCGTCATGCTCCTCGAGCGGCTTGGGCATGAAGGTGGCGTAGATGTTGTGTTTGAGTGCCACCTCCTTGACCGTGAGCCGGGCAGTCATGATGGTGTCGGCCATCGTGAGCGCGTCGGTATAGCGGGCGATGATCTCGTGCTGGCTGGGGGCCACCTCGTGGTGGGAGTGCTCGATCGGTATCCCCATCTGCTCCAGGACGTTGATCGTGTCCCGTCGATAGTCCTGGGCGACGTCGAGTGGGGTCAGGTCGAAGTAGCCGCCGTGGTCCAGGACCTCCGGCTCCGGTCCCGAGTCCTTGAAGTAGAAGAACTCGAGCTCGGGCGCGGCGTAGAACGTGTACCCCATCTCCGAGGCACGGGTCAGGTTCCGCTTGAGCACGATCCGGGGGTCTCCGGTGAACGGCTCACCCTCCGGAGTGGCGATGTCGCAGAACATCCGCGCCACCTGCTGCTCGGTTCGCCAAGGGAGCACGGCGAAGGTGGAGGGGTCCGGTCTGGCCAGCATGTCCGCTTCCTGGACCCGGGCATAGCCGTCTATGGCCGAGCCGTCGAAGGTCATCCCCTCCTCGAAGGCCACTTCGAGCTCCGCCGGGCTGATCGAGACCGACTTGAGGAAACCCTGCACATCGGTGAACCAGAGCCGGATGAAGCGAATCCCACGCTCTTCAACGGTGCGAAGTACGTACTCGGCTTGCTTGTTCATATCTGGTGTCCCGTTCGGCGTGTCCCGCACATTATGAACGCGGGGCTAAGGAAGGGAATCCCGAACCGGGCCCGGTGCGCCGAGGGTGAGGCGAATCGCGATGGTCGACGAGACTGCGGCCAGCCCGACGATGACGCCAACAGCCACCGGGAGGTCCCAGGACGTGGCGGCGAGCCCGATCAGCGCCGGTGCCACCATGAACCCGAGCCGGGTGCCGACTGTAAGTGCCGCCAGCCCCGAACCCTCGCCAAAGGAGGGGTGCGAGCCGGCCAGCTTGTACAGGACCGGGAGTGCGACTGAGATGCCGATGCCCCATACTGCAAACCCGACGAGGGCAACGGCCGCGATGCCCGTCGTCACCACCACCAGCATTGCGACGAACGACACGCCGAACCCGGTGAAGATGACCCGCCCGGCGCCAAAGCGGTCCACTAAATGGTCACCGGCGAGTCTCCCGCCGAGCATCCCGGCCGTGTAGAAGATGACCCCGGCGCCGGCCAGGGCCCCCCCGGCTCCTATCACGTCGGTCAAGAAGAGGGCACTCCAGTCGAACGGCGCCCCCTCCACGATCACGGCAGTCCCCCCGGCCAGCATCAGCCCGATGGCCAAGGCCCCGGATCTCACCCCGACGCGATCCCTGGGGGGCCGATCCGGGGTCAACCGGCTGGCAAGGAAGACCATGACCAGCCCTGCGCCCGCCACGATCGCGAGCTGGGCATCGAGGGCGAGCCCGATGAGAATCGCGAGTGCGCTCAATCCGGAGCCGATCAGGGTTCCCAGGCTCCAAAGACCGTGGAGCCTGGTCATGATCGACCTGCCGACCCCCTCCTCGACGCGGATCCCGACCGCATTCATCCCAACGTCCGCCTGGGCGTCGATGAATCCCATCAAGCCGAGGACCACGGCCAGAAGGCCTGCAGACGGCACCACGGAGATCAATGGGAGGGCCAGGTAGAGCAGGGATGCGGTGACGATGGCGGTTCGACGGGCCCCGAGACGGGTGACGACCAGACCGCTCACCGATGAGCCGGCCAGAGAGCCGAGCCCGCCAAGCGCCAGCGTCAGACCGACGGCGCCGAGGTCGATTCCGAGTCTGTCCCTGATCTCGGGGATGCGGGGCAGCCAGCTCCCGATCACCACGCCGTTCACGAAGAAGAGGATCGCCACCCCGAGGACAGGTCTTCGATTACCGGCCGGGTAGACCTCTGTCACCGATCAGCCGGCTCGGCGCCTCGTTGCCAGCCACTTTCGTCTGAGCGACCGGCGCTCGTCCTCCGTCGTGCCGCCCCAGATCCCGGCCAGTTGGTTCGTTTCCAACGCGTACTCGAGACAGTCATCCATGGCAGAGCAGTTCCCACAGATCTCACGGGCGTGGATCACAGACTGTTGGGCTCCTTCCCCGATCGGGAAGAACAGCTCATGATGGTGGCCGGCGCACGCCGCACGGCTCCGCCAGCCCACCGCCGTCCCCGTCGTCAGCTGGGATTTTTCAGGCCTCACCCGCCGAGTTTGCCCCTCCCCCCGTGCTTTGCCAAGACGAGAGTATGGGTGCTCAGCTCAAGTTGTTCCTGACGGAGATGGCCCGGAGTCGGCGGAATCGCCGTCTTCGCTGCCCTCGTCACCACCAACCGCCCCTGTCTCAGGTGCCTCGTGCGCCCCAACCCGCTTGGTCTCCTCGGCGCCGATCTCGGGGGTCGCGGCGGCGACCGGGGCTTCGCTCTCGACTGCCTCTTCGACGACGACCTCGACCTCTCGGGTGCGGTTGAACACCAGGATCATGAGCCCGATGAGTGCGATGAGCCCGATACCGGCGGCGATCTGGACGATCGTGGTCGACAACGGCTCGCTCACCAGGCGTACGAACCCGAAACCGTCGCAAGCCCCTCCGTCGCCCTCGATGTCGCCACCGACCTGGAACACGCCGATGAGCTCGACGCCGGCGTAGTTGGAAACCTCTTCGATGTAGGCGGAGAGGTCGGCCACATCGCCCGCGTTCTGAGTGTCCTCATCGAAATTGGGCTCAGGCTCCTCGTTGTCGGCGATGACGACCTGGAAACCCCCGATGTCGACGTAGATCTCCCACAGGTGGTTGGTGATCGGCCCGGGCGAGGTGGCTGTCCAGGTGAGGCTGCCCTTCGGGTCGATCTCGAAGGGATCCTGCCGGCTGGTATCGGTGACCACGGTGCTGTCGAGGTCGGAAGTGGCCTCGACTGTGCACCCACCGTGCAATTCCCCCTGTTCGTTCACTCGGGCCAGCCCGGTTGCCCCGAACGCGATCAGTGCCACCGACAGAATCAAGGGCAGGATGCTGTTGAAGGGGCTGACTCTCTGCCGCCCTGCGCTGCCGAGCAGGATCCCGATGAGACCGAACAGTCCTGCTGATCCGAACAAGAGCAGCCGGTCGAGGGGCCACACTCCCGACTGTTGGAGTACCACCGCGAGTGCCACGCCGAAGAGGAGCCCGAGGAAGAAGCCCGACCATGGCCTGGCTCCTTTGGCCACGCGCGTGGTCCCGATCGGTTCTTGGTCGGCCATCTGGCTCCTCCTTGTCGGGGCAAATCTACGTCAAACCACCTCGGGAGCACGACACCGGCCCGTTTCGCGTCGAGCCGGGATAGCCTTTCGCCATGCCGAGGATCAGAGCGACTTCCATCTACGAGCACAAGGCGCTCACCCGCAGCGCCCTGCTCGTGTCGGCCAAGGAGCTGATCGCCGACAGCGGCACCGCCGAGATCCCACTCGGAGAGATCGCCCTCGCCGCCGGTGTGGGCAGAACCACGCTCTACGACTACTTCACCGATCGTGACGACCTGATCGCCACCCTGGTGGAGGAAGAGCTCCCCGGTGTGGTGGAGAGCCTGATCGAGGTGTCGTCCGGCTCGGGCCCGGCGGAGCGGCTTCTCGATATCGCCGCCCGCACCGTGGAGTTCGTGGTCGGAGATCCGGTCCTCGGACTGATCCTCCATCGCGAGGTGGGGCGCATGAGCCTCGAGGCGCAGCAGCGGATCCGCGTCGCACACGCCGGTCTCGCCGACGAGATGGTCTCGCTCTACTTCGAGGCCGTTGCCGCAGGTGAATTCAGGGCGATGCCGCCAGACCTGGCCGGTCGTCTCATCCAGGACACGATCATGTCGGCGGCCAAGTCGGTCATCTCCGCCCCCGAGCCCAAAGATCGGATCGCGATGGTCACCGAGCACCTCCGCCTTTTTCTGCTCGGTGGGCTCAGTTACGCCGATTGATCGCTCGATAATGGAAATGTGCTATTCGTTGGCGACACCGTGGAATCCCTCGACCCTGTCAACTACCTGAATCGCGAAACCTCCTGGCTCGAGTTCAACAGACGGGTGATGTTCCTCGCGTCACGACCCGACTTCCCATTGCTGGAGCAGGTCAAGTTCCTCGCCATCTGGGCATCCAACCTCGACGAGTTCTTCCAGGTGCGGGTGGCCGGGCTCAAGGAGCAGGTTGCCCACGGTGTCGGGTCGACACCGCCGGACGGGATGACCCCCTCGCAGCAGTTGGCCGCGATTCGCCGTGAGGTCCATCTCCAATGCGAGGCGATCTCCAAGCTCTTCCTCTCCGAAGTTGCCCCGGCACTTGCCAACGAGGGAATCGTGTTCAGCGACTACCCGACACTCGATCCCGAAGACCGGGACTACCTGGACCACCAGTTCCGGGAACTTGTCTACCCGGTGCTGACCCCACTCGCTGTCGATCCCTCGCATCCTTTTCCCTACATCTCGAACCTCTCTCTGAACATGGCGGTCTTCGTGCGCAACCCCGAGACCGGTCTCACCAGGTTCGCCCGGGTCAAGGTGCCGCCGATCCTGCCCCGATTCGTGGTGCTGCCCGATCTGGAGCGTTTCGTGCCGTTGGAACAGGTGATCGCCGCCCATCTCGACGCCCTGTTCCCGGGAATGGAGATCATGGGCCATCACGCGTTCCGGGTGACCCGCAACGCCGACTTCGAGGTGGAAGAGGACGAGGGCGGCGACCTGCTGATGGCCATCGAGTCCGAGTTGACCAGGCGCCGATTCGGGAGCGTGGTCCGCCTGGAGATACATCCCGACATGCCCGGTGACGTCCTCGACCTCCTAATGCGGGAGATGGGGGCGACCGAGGACGATGTCTACCGGATCGATGGGCCGCTCGATCTGGCAGGGCTGATGGGGATCTACGACCTGGATCGACCGGAGCTCAAGTTCGATGTCTTCGCCGGCGTGACGCCGGCCAGGGTCTCAGCCCCCCCGGGGGAGGTGGCCGACTTCTTCGAGGTGGTCAAGCAGGGTGACCTGCTGGTGCATCACCCCTACGACTCCTTCAGCTCGACCGTCGAGGCATTCATCGAGAGGGCGGCTCGTGATCCCAAGGTGCTCGCGATCAAAGTGACCCTGTACCGGACTTCCAGCGACAGCCCGATGATGGCATCCCTGATCAAGGCGGCCGAGATGGGCAAGCAGGTGGTGGCTCTCGTCGAGCTCAAGGCCCGTTTCGACGAGGAGAGGAACATCGAGTGGGCCCAGCGCCTGGAGGACTCCGGGGTCCACGTCACCTACGGCGTCGTAGGTCTGAAGACTCACACCAAGCTCGCACTGGTCGTTCGCCGCGAGGGAGAAGGGGTGGTGCGTCATGCCCACATCGGCACCGGCAACTACAACGAGAAGACAGCTCGGAGCTATGAGGACATCGGGATGTTCTCGGCCGACCCCGAGATCGGGGCCGATCTCTCGGATCTGTTCAACTATCTCACCGGATACTCCCGTCAAACCACCTACAAGCGGCTCGCCGTCTCACCCAACGGCATCCGCAACCGTCTCACCGGATTGATCGAGGACGAGGCGTCGCGTCCGGACGGGCAGATCACGCTGAAGATGAACTCCCTGGTCGATGCGAGGATGATCGACTCGCTCTATGAGGCCTCCCGGGCTGGGGCCCGGATCGATCTCATCGTGCGCGGGATCTGCTGTCTGCGTCCGGGTGTCGAGGGCCTGTCGGAGAACATCAGGGTGCGCTCGATCGTCGGGCGATACCTGGAGCACTCCCGCCTCTACCGGTTTGGCGCTCGTGGCAGGACCCGGCATTACTACATCGGCTCGGCCGATCTGATGCCGAGGAACCTCGACCGTCGGGTCGAGGCGTTGTCGCCGGTCATCGACCCCGACCTCCAGTTCCGGCTCGACGAGATCTTCGACGTGCTGCTCGCCGACGACAATCTCGCCTGGGAGTTGACCGCCGAGGGGAAGTGGCAGCGGGTGGCATCAAGCACCGGCATCGATGCCCATGTGGCGTTCCAGGATCTCGCCCGGGCCAGGGCTTCAGCGGTTCTCTGAAGGGCTCTGCCGAGACCAACTGTTCACCGTCCGTTCACCTCGAGGCAAACGCCCGGTTAACCGGCCCCCATACGTTGATCCATGGGTCTGGGGGTATTTCTCTGGGCCCGTTGACAGAACGTTCCCCAACAAGGAGTTCCCTGGGATGAAATCCCGATTCACCCGCCTGGCCGGTGTTGTCGTGGTCCTGGCGCTCGTGCTCGCCGCTTGCGGCGGCGACGACGCCGAGGAGACCACCACTATGGCAGGCGAAGTAGATGAGACCACAACCACAGCTGCTCCCGGAGAGGCGACCACGGCGGCGACCGGTGCTGATGTAGACCCGAACACCGGTCTCCCGGTGATAGATCCCCTCGATGTGACCGGTGACATCGTCACTGCCGGTAGCTCGACCGTGTTTCCCCTCTCGGAGGCGGTGACAGCACTGTTCGAAGATGAGGGATACGGTGGGCAGATCACCATCGATTCGATCGGCTCGGGTGCAGGCTTCGAGCGCTTCTGCGAAGCGGGCGAGAGTGACATCTCCAACGCCAGCCGTCCCATCGAGCAGGAGGAGATCGACCTTTGCGCCGGAATCGACCGGACCGTGATGGAGTTCCGCGTCGGGACCGACGCTCTCGCAGTGGTGGTCTCGTCGGGCAACTACTTCGTCGAGAGCTTGACCCTCGCGGAGCTGGCGATCGCCTTCTCCACCGCTGAGACCTGGGCAGACGTCAACCCCGACTTTCCCGCCCACCCGATCGCGGTGTTCAGCCCCGGGACCGACTCAGGCACCTTCGACTACTTCGTGGAAGAGGTCTTCGAGGAGGATCCCGAGCCGTTGCTCGCGGGTGACCCTCAGCTGTCCGAAGACGACAACGTTCTGGTCCAGGGTGTCAGTGGTGACGGCTGCACCGAGGGAGATCTCGCCACCGCTTGTGGTATCGCCTACTTCGGCTTCGCCTACTACACCGAGAACGCGGATGTCATCCATCCCGTCGCAATTGAAGGTGTGGTCCCGAGTGAGGACACCGTCAATGACAACAGCTATCCGCTTTCACGGCCTCTCTTCATCTACAGCGCCGAGGAGATCCTGGCCGAGAAGCCCCAGGTGGCCGACTTCATTGCCTTCTATCTCAACCGGGTGGGCGAGGTGATCGGCGACGTCGGTTACTTCGTGGCCCCGGCCGACGCGATCCAAGATCG
>JBFYOJ010000192.1:0-2614 GCA_041303885.1 Acidimicrobiia bacterium
GTGGGGCTACTCCAACCGGGTCGTCGATCTGGCCGAGCGTCTCACCGAGGTGATGGCCAAGCAGTGAGGGTGAAGCCCTCCCGTTGGAGGTAGGACGCCGGGGTAGTCGAGCCGTCTACTCCAGCAGTGAGAGGACCGTCGACCGGAAGTCGTTCGGCTGGAAGGGCTTGGTCACAAAGGCGTCGGCGCCACCCTCGTTGGCTCTGCGCCGAGACTCCTCTTCCGCGTGCGCGGTGAGAACCACGACCGGGATGTCCTTGGTCGTCTCGTCCCTGCGGATGCGGTCCAACACTTCCCATCCGTCCATCCCGGGGAGTCCGATGTCGAGCACCACGAGGTCTGGAGACTCGGTGCCCACTGCCGAGAGGCCACTCTTCCCGTCGTCTCGGGTGACGATCTCGAGGTCGGCGGCGCGGAGGCAGACTTCGATCAACCGTCTGATGACGGCCGAGTCCTCAACAACCAGTATCCGCGAGCCCATTTCTGTTCACCTCTGTAGTTCGCCCCACGAGGGCGCATGCGACTACATCGGCAATCGGCTGCGGGTGGTTTAGACATAATGGAGAGACCGTCCACTGGGCAAGGTCAGCTCCTCTATGAACTCCTCGAGCTGCCGAAGGGTTCTCACCTCGTGGACCGAGGTGCAATGGGCCGCATAGTGCGACATGGCCGAGTCGCCCGTATCCCAGTACGCGTGTGGCTCGGGGTTGAGCCAGACGAGGGCTCGCGCCGATCTGGCGATGTCACCGAGGACGCCATCCCGGGGTGGCCGGTAGTTGTTCCGGGCGTCACCGGTGATGATCACCGTCGTGCGCGGTGTCAACTGCTTTCCATATCGGTTGAAGAACGTCTCCATCGAGTTGCCGTAATCGGAGTGACCGTCGAGCCAGATCACCTCTGCCTCGGTGGTCACCCGTTGCAGGGCCGAAGCGAAGTCGATGCCTGGCCCGAAGAAGTCGGAGACCTCATCGACGGTGTCCACGAAGGCGAACGAGCGCAGCTTCGAGAAGTGGGTCGACATGGCATGGGTGAACTGGAGAGTGAACCGCGAGAAGGTGGCCATCGAGCCGCTGATGTCGCAGAGAAGCCACACTTCAGGTCGGTGGGGACGGGGATGCCGGAACTGGGGCTCTACCGGCACGCCTCCCGTCGCCAATGACTTGCGCATGGTGCGGCGGAAGTCGAGACGTCCGGCACGCTTCCTCCGGCGGCGGGCGAGGCGGGCGGCGAGTTTACGGGTGAGGGGGCCGATTGCGGCCTCCATCTCCTGGAGGTCCTTGGTGGTGGCGTGCATCAGATCCACGTCTTCGATCAGAGGCCGGCGAAGGGTTCTGGCGACGGCGTCTCTCCCCCGGTCGGCGACCAACCGTCTTCGGATCTCCTCCTGAATCTCCTCGCGGAGGTGCTCGATGCGCGCCTCCACCTCCTCACGCAGCAGGCGTCGATCGAAGTCGGAGAGGTCTTCGTCGCCCATCAGCGCTTCGATCAGGCGTTCCCCCAGTTCCTTCAGGTCCAACCTGCGGAGGGTGCGGTACAGGTAATACGTGCCGCCGACAGGCCGGCCGGGTTCCATGCCGGCCAGTTGGTCCACCGCAGTCCGTGCTCCACGACGAATGGCCGCTTCGTCCAACCCGGCCAGCGCCTCGAGCAGCGAATCGAGAAACTGATCGAGATCGAAGGGGGGAGCTTCCCCCGCGCTCCCCTCTCGCGGTTCGGGCACACGCGGTGGGGCGGCTTGCTCGTCCTCACCGGAGGCGACCTCCGGCACTGTCGAGAAGAAGACGTCAAAAGCAGTGTCGAAAGCGCGCTCATGACGCTGGTTCTTGACCAGCGTCGCCCGAAGTGTCTCCCTCAGGGCAACGCGGTTCCCGATGTCTACGACTTCGACCGCCCGCATGCCGTCGATCGCCTCGACCATGGAGACGGGGACCCCCGCCGCACGGAGCTCGTCGATGAACCCGGTGATGATTCCGAGCACGTCAGGTCTGCGCGCTCGAGGTCAGCTCCTTTGCGGCCTTCTCAATGTCGACCTGGTACTTGAGGAGGACATGGAGCGTGTCGCCGATGATCGCCTCGTCGACGTCATCGATGGAGAGTGCGAGAAGTGTGCGCGCCCAGTCGATGGTCTCCGAGACCGAGGGCGACTTCTTCAGGTCGAGATTGCGGATCGATCGAGCCACTTTCGCCACCTGGTTGGCCAGATGCTCGGACAGCCCCGGGACCCTGGCGGTCAGGATCTCCTGCTCCCGGGCGGCGTCGGGGTAATCGATGTGGAGGAAGAGGCAGCGGCGCTTGAGAGCCTCGCTCAGCTCCCGGGTGTTGTTCGAGGTGAGGACGACGATCGGCAACGTCTCGGCGGTGATCGTGCCCAACTCCGGGATCGACACCTGGAAATCGGAGAGGATCTCGAGCAGGAGGGCCTCGGTCTCCACCTCAACTCGATCGACCTCGTCGATGAGCAGTACCACAGGCATCTTCGACCTGATCGCTTCGAGCAACGGCCGGGTGAGCAGGAAGTCCTCCGAGAAGATGTCCTGTTCGATCTCGTCCCATTCATGGTCGACGTCGGACTGGATCCTGAGCAGCTGCTTCTTGTAGTTCCACTCGTAGAGGG
>JBFYOJ010000193.1:0-5091 GCA_041303885.1 Acidimicrobiia bacterium
TGGCGGTGAGCACCGGCTTCATTGGGCCGAGGCTACATCGACCTACACCGTGCCTCTTGCTGCCCACGCCTGAGCTGTCACCACGAAAGGGACTACAGGCAGGTTGGCTCGATTGGCCTCACGCAATTCCGCGCGCCCCTTCGAGTCGAGCGAGGCGACATGGATCCCTGCCGGTCCTACCCCGAGTGTGAACGGCTCCCACCACTCCTCAAAGGTCTGATGCTCGACCGAGACTTCGAGGCTGGTCTCCTCAACGGCACGAAATCCCGCCTCTGCAAAGAGCTCTGCGAGATCGCCATGGCCGGCTCCGGGCAGCTGCCACTCCCCCTCGACCTCAGGGTCGAGCTCACGGGCTGTTTGCCAGAAGGGGCCGAGCGGTCCCTGCTCACCTGCGAAATCCCAGACGCAGGCCGCCACGACTCCGTCCGGACGGGTCACGCGTCGCATCTCGCCGAGTCCCGCCACCGGGCTCTCCATGAAATGCACGACGAGTTGAGCCAAGGAGACGTCGAAGACCCGATCGGAGAAGGGCAGGTCCTCGGCGGTGGCACTTCGCACATCCACTCCCGGGCACCGCTCCCGGATCGCGGCAACAAACGGCTCGGAGGGGTCGACTGCCGACACCGCACTCGACCCGAGTCGTCTGACCAGCTCCGAGGTGAGGGCACCCGGCCCGCAACCGACATCGAGGGCTCGGTGCCCTGAGCGCACCCCGGCCAGATCAGCGAGCTGCGGAGCTAGCAACGACGAGTACTTGCCCATGAACCGGTCGTAGGCGGCGGGAGCGGAGAAGCTCATCGGCGGTGACGCTACATCGACGGACCCGGAGATCGTCAGCGTCCCTCGAAGACCGCTCTGAAGCCCGCCACCACCCGATCCCGGTCACCCTCGGTCAGGGTGGAGCCGCTGGGCAGGCAGAGCCCGTTCTCGAACAAGCGGGCCGAAACCGATCCACCGAAGACGTCGTTCTCGCTGAACACCGGTTGCAGGTGCATCGGCTTCCAGACCGGACGGGCCTCGATGTCGAGGGACTCCAGCTGTATCCGAATCTGCTCACGATCCGTGCCGGCGAACAGCGGATCGATGACGACACAGGTCAGCCAGAACGTCGACTGCCCCCCCGGGATCTCCGGCATGAAACTCACCCCGGGCATGTCGGACAGCGCCTCGCGGTAAAAGGCGTTGTGTTGACGTCTCATCTCGACACGACGATCCAGATCGGCTAGCTGAGAACGTCCCAGGGCGGCCAGCAGATTGGAGAGGCGATAGTTGTAGCCGACCTCCCGGTGCTCGTAATGAGGGGCGGGCTCCCTGGCTTGTGTCGAGAGCCAGCGTGCGCGATCGGCCCAGCCCCCATCATCGGTCACCAGCGCTCCCCCGCCGCTGGTGGTGATGATCTTGTTCCCGTTGAACGAGAGGGTGGCGATTGCCCCATAGGCGCCGGCGCGACGCCCCTGGTACGTGGCGCCCAGCGCCTCGGCCGCATCCTCGATCAACGGGACCCCGGCTTGTGAGCAAAGAGGGACGATCCTCCCGTAATCGGCGCTCTGCCCATAGATGTCGACTGCCAGGCAGGCGGCGAAAGGCCCGGACTCGAGGGCCTCGCCGAGAAGGTCCGGATCCATGTTCCAGGTCGCTTCGTCGCTGTCGATGAACACCGGCTCGGCACCGGTGTAGCGCACCGCGTTTGCGGTGGCGGCGAAGGTGAGGGAAGAGACCAGCACCCTGTCCCCGGGCCCGACTCCGAGCACCTCCATTGCGAGGTGGAGCGCAGCAGTGCCGCTGGACAAGGCGGCGCAGTGCTGCCGATCGGTCGCCGCAGCCAGCTCGGCCTCGAAGGCATCCACCTCAGGGCCAAGTGGTGCGATCCATCCCCCGTCGAAGGCGCGAACGATGGCGTCCCTGTCGTCCTGATCGACATCTGGCGGGGAGAGATACAGACGTGACACTTCGATTGAAGCTAACCGCCCGACCGGCCTTTGCCCAGCGCCCGCCGCAACCTGTGGGCCGCGGCCATCGACCTGCCTCTAAGGCCGGTACCGAATATCAGCAGGTCGTGCACCTCGCGCTCTTCGGAAGTCCAGTCGTATTTCCAGGGTTGATTGCCGTTGCCCAGCTCGTAACGATGCAACCCGGCTTGGGCACTCTGCTCCAGAACAGACTCGATCAGGAGACTGCCAGGCGAGAGCGATGCGACGTCGGGCGCCTCGTCATAACAAGTGATCAACAGATAGCGGGTTCGATCGAAAACGAGGTCGAACTGGAAGGCGAGAAGTCGCTCATCCAATCGGAGTGAGCTCAGCCTGAGCCAGCCCCGAGCTTCGGCAACGCCGGCAACCGATCGAAACCACTTGTGATATCCAGGCATATCGAGAGTGGACACACCGTGCTTGCCCTTCCAGCCGGCGGCCTCCAGCCGGAACCCTTCGTCCAACATCGAGTCGACGTCTTCAGTGCCGACGTGGTCGACGAATTTGACCTGGCCGAGCTCGGACAGGCGGCGACGATGCCGGCTGCGTGTGGTTCTCCGACGAGAAGCCTCCTGGACGGGATCGAAACCCTGATCGAGCCTGACGAAGGGCCCTTTCAGTGTTCGCTGCAGGAACCAGCGCCCGTGCGACGGGAGCGACGCAATGATCGGTGAGTCCGTGCGCACTCGATACAGATGAGCGACCCCCAACCGGTCCAACCACCGTGGTATCTCGGCAAGCACCTCTTCATCGGAACCCGTGACGACGTCGAAAGACTGGACGTGCTCCTGATCCAGAGAGCGATACCTGCCGCCGGCTCGATAGAGCGGCAGGCCGGCCACGAGCTCACCATCGCGGTGGAGCAACAACACGTTCAGCTGACTGCCCGACTCGTCGAATCCGTCCTCCCAACAGCCAAGCATCGCAGTGTTCAGAAACGGGTTCTCTTCGACGACCGGTTGGGTGTCCCACCAATCAGCGAGCTCGATGAATACCTTTCGGTCATTGCGAACCTCCGTGGTCCAACGTGTCAACCGACCCTCCTGGCCTTCGTCCGTCTTGCACGCGATAGAACCCGACCGAGGGGACCGGAACCGAAGATCAACAAGTCGTAGACCAGCCTCTCTCTCGAGGTCCAGTCATACTTCCACGCACCTCCCGCAAAGCTCAGCTCGTAGGTCTTGAGAGCGCGAACGGCGCTCTGCTCCAGAATCGACTCGAAGAGGAGATTCCCAGGAGACAGACGCGCCACATCCTCACTCTCGTCGTAGGAGGAGTTCAGGCCAAAGCGTCGCTGCCCATATTCCAGGTCGAATGAATACGCGAGCATCCGATCGTCGAGATAGAGGGAACTGAGTCGCAGCCACCCCTGATCCTCGGCCGTCTCAGCCACGGACCTATACCACCGCTCCGTTGTCGGGACGCTCAGTGTGGCCACCCCCTGCCGTCCCTTCCACCCTGCCACCTCCAGGCGCCATCCTTCCTGGAGCACCGACTCGATCTCCGCCGGAGCAGCATGGTCGACGTATGTCACGGCGCCAAGCTCCTCGAGGCGCCGGCGGCGACGGCGCAAGTCCTTCAGAAACCCTGTGCTCATGTGCGACCTGGCCTGGTCCAATCCGCCGCTCAGGTCCACATAGGGGCACCTCAGCACCGATGGGACCGACCAGCGGGGCCGATCGGCGACCGCGGCCACCAGTGGTGAATCCTCACGAAACCGATAGAGATGGGCGATGGCGATCTCATCCAGCCACTTGGGAAGGTGCGCCCTCACCTCGTCGTCATCGACGGCCACTACGTCAATGGAATAGGAGTGCGCCCTCGATGGTGTGCGCAATCGGCCTGCGGATCGGTAGAGGGGAAGGGCCGCCACCAAGTCACCATCTCGATACAGGAGCCTCACGTGGAGTCGGCTGGCCGCCTCGTCGAATCCATCCTCCCAGCAGGACAGAATGTGCGAATTCATGAACGGAAGCTCTCGGGTCACAGGCTGGTTGTCCCACCAGCCCGCAAGTGCGGTGTAGACCCCCCGGTCTCGTCGGACTTCAGTGGTCCAACGAGTCATCGAGCACGCCTCCGAAGCCCCCCATGGAACCGCCTCGCCGCGGCGACGACCTGACCAGGCAAGCCTGAACCAAGGATCAGCAGGTCATATACCAGACGCTCCTTGGAGGTCCAGTCGTATTTCCAAGGGTGAGCGCCATACCCGAACTCATACGAGTCAACGCCATCAGCCACGCTTTGCTCGAGTGTCGACTCGAGCAACAGAGAGCCGGTTGACAGGGCCACGTCAGGGCCCTCGTCGTAGGTCGATATCAACCCGTGTCGCCTTCCCTGGTACTCAAGGTCGTAACGGAATGCGATGAGTCTCTCGTTGAGATAGAGGGCGCTCAACCGAAGCCAACGCTGATCCTCGGCGACCTCGGCGACTGATCTGTACCAGGCCTCATGGGTTGGAAGGTTCAAGACGGCCACCCCTTCCTTGCCCTTCCACCCCTGAGCTTCGAGCTGGAATCCCTGGTTGAGAACCGATTGAACATCAGCGGCCGAAGGGTGGTCCACGTACCTGACCTCACCCAACTCCTCCAACCTCCGACGCCGGCGGCGAAGGGTTCGTGCAAACTCCTTGCTGAGCCCAGCACGAACGTGTTCCATGCCGTTGCCCAAGTCGACGTATGGGCTTTGGAGGACGAGAGGAACCGACCATCTGGCGTGGTCCGAAGCCGCCTCGATGAGCGGCGAATCCTGCCGAAGACGATAGAGGTGAGCTATCGACAAACCGTCTAGCCACCGGGGGATTTGCGCCCAGACATCAGGGTCATCGCCTGCGACGACGTCGATCGAGTCGGAATGGGCGCGGGAAGGAGTGCGGAGACGGCCTCGAGACTTGTACAGGGGCAATCCTGCCACCACATCGCCGTCGTGCTTGAGCAGCAGGACGTTCCGCTTGCTACCGGGCTCGTCGAAGCCTTCGTTCCAGCAGGACAGAATCCGGGAGTTCATATACGGAACCTCTCGAGCGAACGGTTGGGCATCCCACCAACCCGAGATCTCGGAGTAGACCCCGGGGTCTCGTCGGGTCTCGGTAGTCCATCTAGACACAACCTGCCCACTTTACCGA
>JBFYOJ010000194.1:0-2855 GCA_041303885.1 Acidimicrobiia bacterium
ATGGGGAGCGGCTCGCCGTTCATGCCCACCGCAACCAGGGCCTCCCTGCCGTCGTAGACCGCCTCCACCGGAAAGCCGACGGTGAAATCGTCCACCGAACGGCCAACGAGTTGCTCCGCGCCCGCCTGCACCCCTGCCCGGTCCAGGATCTCGACCAGGGGCACTCCCAGCCACCGTGCATTGCCCACCAGATCCCCACCGACCTGATTGGAGACACAGGAGAGAGTGACATCACGCTCCACCATCCGCATTTCGAGCAGGTCGAAGTAGTCGATCGAATAGGGACGGTCCACCATGCCCTGCACGCTCAATGACCACTCCTGGATGTCGACGCGGGGAACCGAGAAGGCGGTGTCTATGCGATAGAACTCCTCATTGGGGGTGATCACGGGGCTCAGACCCTCGATAGACATTTCTGCGCCAGAATGGACCGCGGGCAGCGGGTCGACTGGAGCGGGAAGCGCCACCTCAGCCCGTCCTGCGGCCGTCCTCTTCGCCCTCTCGACCAGGCCCCGGCCGATTCCAGCCGACAGGGCGGCCAGGCCGAAAACGGCACCGATCCCCAAGATTGCCCGTCGCCGCGAGATGCCGATCGAGGCTGCCTCATCCGAATCTGCCGACTCCTCAGGCTCCGGCGTCAGACCGTAGAGCCACTGGAGCGAGGCGAGTCCGGTGATGGCAGCGAGCCCGGCGGGGATGACGGCGGTGCCAAGCGACACCCGTGGATCGCGGATCGCGGCCATCGAGGCAAGGGCCCCGAATCCGATGAAGGCGACTATGGCGATCCAGAAGCGGCGGCGGGCGAGAATGCCGACCAGCGCACCGAGTAAGACGGTGACGACGGTTATCCCGATCAGCAGGACCAGCTTGTCATTGGTCCCGAAGGTGGCGATCGCCCAGTCTTTGATCGCTGTCGGCACCGAGTCGATGACCCAGTTGCCGAGACCCTCGATCAGTGAGGGGAGACCGAGGATGCCGGCGGTCAGCTCAGACACGCCGAGGGC
Organism: Acidimicrobiia bacterium; assembly: GCA_041303885.1. GTDB lineage: Bacteria > Actinomycetota > Acidimicrobiia > Spongiisociales > ZC4RG35 > JARDZU01. The sequence goes on from JBFYOJ010000194.1 coordinate 1,005, forward strand.
TAGGGCAGCAGCTGCCGCTCCCGACAGAGCATCACGAGCTCGTGTCGATGTCACGATGGGGAGGCTAGGCAGCACCGGGCTAACCAGAGTTAAACAGCCGCCAAGCCGATACTCTCGGCCCATGGAGCTGACAGTCGACGAAGGTGGCGTCCCTCGTTGCTGGTGGGGAGCGGAACCGGAGATCTATCGCCGCTATCACGACGAGGAGTGGGGGCGGGCCGTGGTCGCCGATGACCGGCTGTTCGAGAAGATCTGCCTCGAGGGCTTCCAGGCCGGTCTCTCCTGGCTGACCATCCTGCGCAAACGCGAAGCCTTCCGGGCCGGTTTCGCCGGATTCGATCCCTCGGTCGTCGCCGGCTTCGGAGATATCGATGTCCGGCGGCTCCTCACTGACGCCGGGATCGTCCGTCATGAGGGAAAGATCCGCTCGACGATCAACAATGCCGCGCGCGCCCTCGAGCTCATCGACGAGCGCGGGTCGCTCGCCGCCTACTTCTGGGGATGGGCACTGCCCGACGTTGACCCGCCGCGTGACATACCCCCGCTGACCGAGGCATCTTCCGCCCTCTCGAAGGACCTGAAAAGGCGAGGATGGTCGTTCGTCGGCCCCACCACCGTGTATGCCTTCATGCAGGCGATGGGGGTGGTCAACGACCATCTCGAAGGGTGTCATGTGCGCGAGGAATGTGCTGCCGCCCGGCGTCACGTCCTGACGACCCGTACCTAGGGTTCGCCCATGATCGACCGCCCCGCCTTCACAGTCGGTATCGAGGAGGAGTACCTGGTCGTCGACCGGGAGACCCGTGACCTGATCAAAGACCCTCGGCCCGAGATGTGGGAGTCATTGCGCGAGGTTCTCGGTCCCCAAGTCACTCCCGAGTTCCTCAAGGCACAGATCGAGGTCGGGACCAAGGTGTGTGCCAAGTTGTCGGAGGCCAGGGAGGATCTGGCAACGCTGCGCCGGGACCTATCCGAAGTCGTCATGGAGTACGGGGCGGCGATCATCGCCTCCTCGACCCACCCCTTTGCGGACTGGTCGGAGCAGGAGACCACCGAGCATCCCCGCTACCAGCGGATCGCCGCCGACTACCAGCAGGTTGCCCGACAGATGGTCATCTGCGGGATGCATGTCCATGTCGGGATCGAGGACGAGCACCTCCGCATCGACCTGATGAATCAGGTCCGGTACATGCTCCCCCATCTCCTTGCCCTGAGCACGTCATCGCCCTTCTGGGCGGGAACCGAAACGGGGCTGCTCGCCTACCGCTTGGTGATCTTCAAGAACATGCCCCGCACCGGGTCACCCGAGGAGTTCGAATCGTGGGGCGAATACCAGCGAACGGTGAGCATCCTGATCGAAGCCGGGATCATCGAAGATGCCTCGAAGCTTTGGTGGGACATCCGGCCGTCGGCCCGCTACCCGACCCTGGAGATGAGGGTGAGCGACGTGTGTACCCGGCTCGACGACGCCATGACCGTGGCTGCCTTCTACTTGTGCCTGCTCGGCTATCTGTTCCGTCTCCGCAGACGCAACCAGAGGTGGAGGGTGTACTCGCCGTTCCTGATCTCGGAGAACATGTGGCGGGCCCAGCGTTACGGAGTGGAAGGGTCGCTGATCGACTTCGGCCGGGGCGAGCTGGTTCCCTTCGCCGAACTGGTCGAAGAGGCGATCGAGATGCTGGCCCAGGATGCCATCGAGTTCGACGTCATCGAACAGCTCCGGCACATGCGCACCATCGTCAACGAGGGCACCAGCGCACACCGTCAACTCGCCACGTACCGCGCTGCCCTCGAGGACGGCGCAGGCGAGAGGGAAGCGTTGCAGACGGTGGTCGACCATCTGATCGAGGA
>JBFYOJ010000195.1:0-13717 GCA_041303885.1 Acidimicrobiia bacterium
GGATCGGGATCGCCCACTGTCCCAACGACGGGACACCGGTGGAGCGCCAGACCCCACAGCAGATCGTCGACCGCATCCTGGAGCTCGAGGAGGGGACACGGTTCCAGGTGCTGGCCCCGGTGGTCAGAGGGCGGAAGGGGGAGTTCGAGAACCTCCTCGCCGACCTGGCCAAGGAGGGGTTCGCCCGGGCACGGATCGACGGGGAGGTGCGCGAGCTCATCGAGGAGATCAAGCTCGACCGCTATTACCAGCACACCATCGAGGTGGTGGTAGACCGACTCGTCCGGAAGGACGGGATGGAGCAGCGGCTCACCCAATCGCTCGAGACCGCCCTCACGCTCACAGAGGGAACCGCAGACATCGAGATCGAGGATGGCCCGACCCTCACCTTCTCCCAGCATCTCTCATGCCCCGGGTGCGGGCTCTCCTTCGATGACCTCCAACCCCGCAACTTCTCGTTCAACAGCCCTTACGGCGCCTGCACGCAATGCTCGGGGATCGGGACCAAGTACCAGGTCGACCCCGAACTGGTCATCGCCGACCCCTCCCTGTCCCTCGACGAGGGAGCGATCCCGATGTGGTCCTCGAACCGGATGCGCTACTACCACCGGTTGCTCAGTGGCCTGGGCGAGGTGTTCGGGTTCTCGATGGACACACCATGGCAGGACCTCCCCGATGAGGTCAGGGACAAGATCCTCTACGGGACCGGTGAGGACAAGATCACCATCAAGTACACCAACCGGTTCGGCCGGAAACGGCAATGGCAGGCGACCTTCGAGGGGGCCATCCCCTTCCTCAACCGGCGTCACGAGTCGGCCGAGTCGGACTCGGCACGGGAGTACTACCAGGAGTACATGGCGCAGGTGCCTTGTGAGGCATGCGGCGGGGGACGGCTCAACCCGATCTCCCTGGCGGTGACCATCTCCGGGCGGAACATCGCCGAGGTCTCCGACATGAGTCTCGGCGAGGCGAGGGAGTTCTTCGATCATCTCGAGCTGAACGAGCGGGAGACCACCATCGCCGAGCGGGTCCTCAAAGAAGTACGGGCCCGGATGCAGTTCCTCCTCGACGTCGGTCTCGACTACCTGACCTTGAGCCGGTCGGCGGCGACCCTGGCCGGGGGAGAGGCGCAGCGGATCCGGCTGGCCACTCAGATCGGCTCGGGTCTGGTCGGCGTGCTCTACATCCTCGACGAGCCCTCGATCGGCCTCCATCAGCGTGACAACCAGCGTCTCATCGAGACCTTGCTCCGGCTCCGTGACCTGGGCAACACCTTGATCGTGGTGGAGCACGACGAGGACACCATCCGCGTGGCCGACCACATCCTCGACATCGGGCCCGGGGCAGGCGAGCACGGAGGGCATATCGTCGCCGAGGGCCCCCTTTCTGTGATCACCTCCCAGCCCGACTCGATCACCGGTGACTATCTGGCCGGGCGGCGTCAGATCGAGATCCCTTTGTTCCGTCGCCAGGGGAACGGCGAGTCGATCACCATCCGGGGGGCAACGGAGAACAACCTGCAGGGGATCGATGTCGATTTCCCGCTCGGGGTCTTCACCGCGGTCACCGGTGTGTCCGGTTCGGGAAAGTCGACTCTGATAGAGGAGATCCTGTGGAAGACACTGGCCAACCGGGTCAACCGGGCCAGGGTCGTGCCGGGCCGGCACAAGAAGGTGGAGGGGATCGAGCTCATCGACAAGGTCATCGACATCGACCAGTCACCGATCGGGCGCACCCCCCGCTCCAACCCCGCCACTTACACCAAGCTCTTCGACCAGATCAGGGATCTCTTCGCCCAGACCATGGAGTCGAGGGCCCGCGGCTACAAGCCGGGGCGCTTCTCGTTCAACGTCAAGGGCGGGAGGTGTGAGGCCTGCTCCGGTGACGGGACGATCAAGATCGAGATGCACTTCCTCCCCGACGTCTACGTGCCGTGCGAGGTGTGCGGCGGCCGGCGCTACAACCGGGAGACCTTGGAGATCCTGTGGAAGGGGCACAACATCTCCGACGTGCTCGAGATGTCGGTCGAGGAGGCACTCGGGTTCTTCGAGAACCAGCCCAAGATCGTCCGCATCCTCCAGACCCTGTACGACGTCGGGCTCGGATATGTCCGGCTCGGCCAGCCGGCCACCACCCTCTCCGGAGGGGAGGCGCAACGGATCAAGCTCGCTTCGGAGTTGGGGAAGCGCGCGACCGGGCGGACCTTCTACATCCTCGACGAGCCGACCACCGGCCTTCACTTCGAGGACATCCGCAAGCTGCTCCAGGTCCTTCAACGTCTGGTCGACGCCGGGAACACGGTCGTGGTCATCGAACACAATCTCGACGTGGTCAAATCGGTCGACTACGTGATCGACCTCGGGCCCGAAGGTGGCAGCGGAGGCGGGCGGATCGTCGCCCAGGGAACACCCGAGGAGGTGGCCCAGGTGGGGGAGAGCTACACCGGGAAGTTCCTCCGGGAATTGGTTGGGGGCTGAGGCTCAACACCTGTCCGGGGCATGCCGATGTACCCTGGCATCGCTTTGGAGGGTTCAGACGTGTTCGACATGCGCCGGTCCGCGCTCGGCGGTTTCTCAGAGCTCGAGGGCAAGCACGCGGTGGTGATGGGCGGCGCCGGCTTCCTCGGCTCCCACGTGTGCACCTGGCTTGTCTACTCCGGGGCCAAGGTCACCTGCATCGACAACCTGATCACCGGTCACGCCTCCAACGTCTCCCACCTTCTCGGAGACAAGAAGTTCACCCTGATCGATTACGACGTCACCGATTATCTCCACGTGGGCGGTGAGGTCGACTACGTGATGAACTTCGCTTCACCCGCCTCCCCGGTCGATTACCTGAAGTGGCCGATCCACACCCTCAAAGTCGGCGCTTTCGGCACCCACAAGGGACTCGGCCTGGCCCTGCACAAGGGGGCGGTCTTCTTCCTCGCCTCCACGTCCGAGGTGTACGGAGACCCCCTGGTCAACCCGCAGCCGGAGACATACTGGGGCAACGTCAATCCGATCGGTCCCAGGGGCGTCTACGACGAGGCGAAGCGGTTCGCCGAGGCCTTGACCCTCGCCTACAACCGGGAGCACGGGGTCGACACCCGGATCGTTCGGATCTTCAACTCGATCCTGGCCGACGAGCAGGTCCTCTTTGATGATGGAATCGAGTTACGCAGAGAGCAGATCGGCACTCTCGCCGAGAGACTGGGCTCTCCAATTACCGGCCTGACGGGCTTCACCGTCCCGGCGTTCGATACGAAGGGCAACATCGCGCCGCGGGAGGCGACCGCGATCGTCGGGCATCCGACTCAGCAGCAGTGTTTCCAGGTCTCGACGCGCTACGGCCGCACGATACGAGTGACCGGCGATCACAGCCTCTTCGTCGAAGGTATCGATGGTCTCCCCGAGGCAAGGTTCGCGAACCAACTCCGGCCAGGCGACAGGATCGCTGTCGCCCGACGAGTCGAGGTCCCTGAACGGGACCGGCTCGTCGTCGAGGCATGGGCATCCTGCTACGAGGATGATCCGTGGACCGTCGATGTCCATCATCCGTCATTCGCCCAAACGGCCTGGTCGCGGCGGTTCGAGATTCGTGATCTCGTCGAAGCCGGAACGACCAGCGAAGCGAAGAACCTGAGATCGGCCACCTGGAGTCGGGTGCGGCGAATGTGGGAGGGCGCTCGCCTGCCGGTGGCGATCATCCGGAGCCTCGAGATCGATGTGCCTGACGATGCTCGAATCGCTCTCCATAGCGCGGGTCCCACAGCGAAGATCCCAGCGCGACTTCCAATGTCCAACGAGCTCCTATGGCTTCTCGGCCTCATCGTTGCCGACGGTCACATCAGGGTTCATCCACACGACACTTTCCTCACCATCAGCTGTGATGATCGCGTACTGGATCAGGTCGAGAAGGTCATCGAGCGTGATCTCGGGCTCCACGTGATTCGGACGGAGATGACCCGAGATCGAGCGGCGGCAGTATTCGTGCATTCGAGGCTCTTTGCCGAAGTTCTCGCTCACCTCGGCTTTGTCGGAGGCGAGAAGAGGATCCCGGGCTGGATCCTGGGTCTTCCCAAATCGCGACTTGGTTGGTTCCTCGAGGGATATCGCGAGGGCGATGGGGTCCATTCAGGCAGCAAATTCGAAGAGGCGGTTCGACACGAATTCAGCACGACGTCGACTTCGCTCAAGGACGACCTCATCGTCGCATTCGCGCGTTTCGGCCTCGTGCCCTCGGTTGGCCGATACGAGACGACCTTCAAACAGCGCACTGGCGACCGAAAATACCCGTTCTGGCGATTGACACTGGCCAATGTCTCTCCGTGGAGCCCACTCGATTGGCATCGTGGCGTCAAGCAGAAGCTGAATGCCCGAACAACCGGCGACATTGTGTGGGCCCATGTCAGCGCCATTGAGGAAATCGAGGCAACGGGGCTCGTCTATGACTTCTCGGTTCCCGGCTACGAGAACTTCTGGGCGGGTTCCGGGGTGATGGCGCACAATACGTATGGGCCTCGAATGAGACCCGACGACGGCCGAGCCGTCCCCGCCTTTTTCAAGGCTGCACTGGAGAACCGGCCCCTGCCTGTGTTCGGCGACGGATCGCAGACCCGGTCCCTCTGTTATGTCGACGACGAGGTGGAGGGCATCCTGAGGCTGCTCCTCTCCTCGGAAACCGAGCCGGTCAACATCGGCAATCCCGAAGAGGTGACGATGGTCGAACTGGCAGAAGCTGTGCAGGACGTCGTCGGCAACCACCCCGGGATCGATCTCAAGCCGCTTCCCACCGACGACCCCATGGTTCGGCGCCCGGACACGAGCAAGGCGGAGCGGGTCCTCGGCTGGAAGGCGCAGATCCCGCTTCGTCAGGGCTTGGAGCGCACCCTCCCCTGGTTCAAGGACGTCCTCGGCTACTAGTGGCCTGGAGGCCCTTGAACGGCTCTGTCCTGTTTGGCACAGTCATCCTGTGCCGATCTCGGAAGCGGCCCGTCATGATCTCTACACTGGCCTGGCCGCGCTGCTCGGCCCCGAGCGAACCAAGACACTGATGTCCGCCCTGCCCAGCTACGAGATCACCGATGTCGCCACCAAAGGTGACATCGCTCTGCTGCTGTCCAGGATCGATCGTCTCGAGGCGAGAATGGATGGTCTCGAGGCCAGAATGGACCGGCTCGAGGCACGCATGGACCGTTTCTTCGTTGCCCTGGTCGCCGGGATGTTCCTGATCGTCGCCACCCTCATCGGAGGCTTCTTCACTCTCTAGGCTCCCCACCCGTCCGCACTTGCCAAACCAGCCACAATGACCCGATGACGTGGTCCGAGCTGGGTGAGTGGTGGGTCTCCGAAATCGCGGATGATCCCGCCTACGAGTCCGTGGTCACCCCGCTGGCCCTCGAACTGCTCCGCCCGGAGAAGGGCAAGACCTATCTCGATCTGGGATCGGGGGAGGGGCGGGTGATGAGATCGGTGACCGCCGCCGGTGCCATGGCCCACGGTGTCGAGCTCAACCCCGTCCTCGCCCTGTTGTCGGCGGAGGCAGGGCCGACCATCGTCGCCGAGCTGCCCGGGCTGGAGTTCCTCAGAGACGATTCCTACGACGGCGCCTACTGCGTCCTGGTGGTCGAGCACCTCGTCGAATACACCCGTCTCTTCATCGAAGTGGCCAGGGTGGTTCGACCCGGGGGAGTGCTGGCTCTGGTGATGAACCACCCCACATGGACTGCTCCGGGCTCGACGCCGATCTCCGACACCGACGGGGAGACCCTGTGGCGGCCCGGTGCCTACTTCTCGGAGGGGAGCATCGAGGAGCCGGCCGGCTCTGCCAAGGTCGTCTTCCACCATCGCACCATGGCCGACCTGTTCAATGCCGCCGCCCGGGCCGGTTGGTCGCTGGATCGGATGATCGAGCTGCCCCACCACGAGCTCGAAGACCAGGCGGGGATACCCAGGTTGCTCGGGGCACGCTGGCACCGATCGCCCGTGTAGGCCAAGGCGCTCCGGTCCCGGCCAGCCCACCACCCGCTTTACCCTTGACACGTGTTCGAGCGACCCAAGCCTTCCGAGATCCCCGACCAGCCGGGCGCCTACATCTTCCGTGACAAACACAGCAAGGTGATCTACGTCGGCAAGGCGAAGAGCCTGCGCAGCCGGGTGCCCGCCTACTTCGGGACAGGTCTCCATCCCCGCACCCAGGCCATGGTCGACAACGCCAGAACGGTGGAATGGATCATCACCGAGTCCGAAGTGGCCGCCTTGATGCTCGAGTTCTCCCTGATCAAACGGCACCGCCCCCGGTTCAACATCAAGCTGGTAGACGACAAGTCCTATCCCTATCTGGCCATCTCCCGATCAGAGGAATGGCCCCGGGCCAGGGTGATGCGGGGGGCCAAGCGCAAAGGCAACGAGTACTTCGGGCCCTACGCCCACACCTACGCCATCCGCAAGACTCTCGACCAGCTGCTCCGCACCTTCCCGATCCGGACCTGCACCAACGCGTTGTTCGAGCGTCAGAAGGCCCAGGGCCGGCCCTGCCTGCTGTTCCACATCGAGAAATGTTCCGGCCCCTGTGTGGGAGAGGTCAGCAAGGAGGACTACGCCGGGATGGTCGAAGGGCTGGCCGCCTTTCTCCGCGGCGACACCGAGGAGGTGCTCACCGACCTCCAGGACAAGATGTGGGGTGCCTCGGAGCGCCGCGAGTTCGAGCTGGCCGCCCGGCATCGGGATCGGATCGAGGATGTGAGACGGGCCCTGCTCCGCCAGGAGGTGGTGACCGAGCGGCCGGAAGACTTCGATTTGATCGCCTTCCACGGTGACGACCTGGAGTCTGCCTTCCAGATCCTCCACGTCCGCCGGGGTCGTCTGGTCGGGAGGCTGGGCACGGTCGTCGACCGGGTCGAGGAGGTGACCGATGCCGAGCTGATGAACAGGGTGATCCGCCAGCTGTACGGCGAGGACGACCCACCCAAGGAGGTCCTGGTCTCGATCGAGCCTTCGGAGATCGACCTGCTCAAGGAATGGCTGGAGGAGCGGAGAGGGAACAGGGTCGGGCTCCGGGTCCCGTTGCGGGGATCGAAGCGTCGTCTGATGGAGACCACCGCCATCAACGCCGCCGAGGCGTTCGCCCGCCACCGTCTCAAGCGGAGCCAGGACCACAATGCCAGGGCCAAGGCGCTCCGATCGCTCCAGGATGTGCTCGGTCTCCCCGAGTCGCCGTTGCGCATCGAGGCCTACGACATCTCCACCCTGCAGGGAACCAACACGGTGGCCTCGATGGTGGTGCTCGAAGACGGCATGCCCAAGCGATCCGAGTACCGCCGGTTCAAGATCCGCACCATCCAGGGCCAGGACGACTTCGCCGCCATGGAGGAGACGGTGCGACGCCGGTTCCACGCCTATCTCGCCGAGCGGAGGCGCTCTGTGGCCGAGCAGGGCAAGTTCTCCTATCCCCCCTCCCTCGTCGTGATCGACGGCGGCGCCGGGCAATTGGGGCGGGCGGTGAAGGTCCTCGACGAGTTGGAGCTGGACATCCCGGTGATCGGTTTGGCGAAGAGGATGGAGGAGGTCTACCTGCCCGGGGTGCCCGAGCCGATCCGGATCCCACGGGACGCCGAGGCCCTCTATCTGCTGCAGCAGGTCCGCGACGAGGCGCATCGCTTCGCCATCACCTACCACCGCCAGCTCCGCTCCAAGTCGATGATCGACTCGATCCTCGACGAGGTTCCCGGGATCGGTCCGAAACGGAAGAAAGATCTCTTGAAGCGGTTCGGATCGCTGAAGAGAATAAGGGAGGTCGGAGCCGATTCGCTGGCCGAGGTGGTCCCGAGGAACGTGGCCGAGGACTTGTACGCTGCTCTACACAACTGATCGAGGCCCGTCATGGACCATGTAGCAACCGATCATCCCCACGTTCTCGTGGTCACCGGAATGTCAGGTGCCGGGCGTTCCTCGGCAGCCAAGGTCCTCGAGGATCTCGGTTACATCGTCATCGACAATCTCCCGCCGCGGCTCCTCGTCCCTGCCGCCCAGGCGCACGAGCTCCCCGAGCGACACCGGCGTCTCGCCGTGGTGATCGACTCCCGGGGCGGGCTCCCGATCCAAGAGATCCGGGACGCGGTGTTGGAGCTGAGCCGGGAAGGGGTGATGACCAGGGTCGTCTTCCTCGACGCCGACGACGACGTCATCGTCTCCAGATACGAGGAGAACAAGCGGCCCCACCCGCTGGGCCGGGCGACCATCTCCGAGTCGATTGCCGCCGAACGTGAGCTCCTCGCCGACCTCCGTGAAGAGGCAGACGTGATCATCGACACCTCGGGGCTCAACGTCCACGAGCTGCGGGACAGACTCACCGCTCAGTTCAGCGAGGAGGACATGGCCCGGCCGATGCGGGTCTCGATCCGCTCGTTCGGCTTCAAGCACGGCACGCTCCGTGACACCGACTTCATCTTCGACGTCAGGTTCCTGCCCAACCCGCACTGGGTCCCGGAGCTGCGCAATCTGCGCGGCACCGACGATCGGGTCGCCGACTACGTGATGAGCGCCGACGGTGCCAAGGAGTTCGTGGATCACATCGACGAGCTCCTCGCCTTTCTCATCCCGCGCTTCGAGGCGGAGGGCAAGTCCTATCTGGCGGTGGGTATCGGCTGCACCGGCGGGCATCACCGCTCCGTGGCCATCGCCGAGGAGCTGGGGCGGCGGTTGGCCCAGCACGGGATCAAGGCCAGCGTCCGTCATCGCGACATAGAGCGGTGAAACCGCAGACCGAGACCGCCCTCGCCCCCCTTCTCCTCGATCCGGAAGGGCCGGTTGTGGTAGCCGTCGGGGGAGGTCATGGCCAGGCGGCGGCTCTCGAGGCGATCCAGGTCTACGCAGGGGACATCTCCGCCCTGGTCTCGGTGGCCGATGACGGCGGTTCGTCGGGTCGCCTCGGCCCGCTGGGCATCCCCCCACCCGGGGACGTGCGGAGGTGCCTCCTGGCCCTGACCCCCGAGCCCAGTCTGTGGTCGGAGCTGTTCTCGCACCGGTTCAGAGGCGCAGACGTCGCCGATCACTCCCTGGGCAACCTGATCCTCGCCGGGCTGTCCGACATCTTCGGCGACTTCGAGACGGCGGTGCAGACGGCGGAGCGCATGCTGGGGACGGTGGGCTCGGTGATCCCGGTCTCGGATCAGCCGATCCGCCTCGAGGCGACCATCGACGGCCGCCAGGTGGTCGGGCAGAGAATGATCTCGGACACGGTCGGGCATGTCTCCGAGCTGCACATCGAGCCGAGGGACGCCGCGGTCACCCAGAGGGCACTCGCCGCGGTGGCGATGGCCGATCAGATCGTGATCGGGCCGGGGAGCCTCTACACCTCGACCATCTCCGCCCTGATGGTCAACATGCTGGCCCAGGCGATCATGCAGGCGCCTGCCCAGCGGGTGTTCGTGTTGAACCTCGTGACCCAGGACGGGGAGACATTGGGGATGAACGGCGCCGACCATCTCGACGCCCTGGCTAAACACGTTGGCGTGACCGGGCCCGGGATCGTCATCGCGCATCGAGGCCTGCTCGAGGTGCCCGAGGGGCACGACGCAGTGTTGATCGATACCGAGGATGCCGCCCGGCACGGCTGGAGGGTCGTCTTTGCAGATGTCGTCGATGAGCAGGCAGACTGGCCCGAGCACGACCCGCTGAAACTGGGCATGGTGCTAGAGAAGTTGGCGATCACCGAGGACTGAGCCGATGCCGAAGTACCTGACCCTCGACGACGTGGAAGTCGGCGGGACCGACGTCCTGGTCCGCTCCGACCTCAACGTCCCCATCGAGGACGGGCAGATAACCGACGACTTCCGGATCCAGGCCGCACTGCCCACCCTGGAGCTTCTGGTCGATGCCGGCGCCGCGGTCAGGGTTTGCTCGCACCTGGGCCGGCCGGAGGGGGCCGACCCTGCCTTCTCTCTCCGCCCTGTCGCCGAGCACATGGCCACGCTCACCTCGAAGGAGGTCGGGTTCGAGACAGGTGGCCAGATCACCGTCCTCGAGAACACCAGGTTCGAGCCCGGGGAGACCAAGAACGACCCGGCCTACGCGGCCAGACTCGCCGACGGTGTCGGTCTCTTCGTGGAAGACGCCTTCGGCTCGGTTCACCGCGCCCATTCATCGACGGTGGGTGTAGCCGAACTGGTCAAGTCGGTGGCAGGGCCCCTGCTCGACCAGGAATTGACCGCGCTCTCCAGATTCGTCGACGAGCCGGTCCTGCCCTATGTGGTGGTCCTGGGCGGGGCCAAGGTATCGGACAAGCTGGGAGTCATCGAGAACCTCCTCCCCAAGGTCGACGCCATGCTGATCGGGGGCGGTATGTGCTTCACCCTTCTCAAGGCGAAGGGAATCGAGGTGGGCAAGTCACTGGTGGAGGAGGACATGGTCGAGAAGGTGGGCGAGCTCGTCCAAGGGGCCCATGGCTCGAGGATCATCCTTCCCGCCGATGTCGTCGTCGCCGCGCAGTTCGCCGAGGACGCCGAGCACCGCCAGGTTCGCGTCCGGGACATGCCGCCGGATTGGGTCGGGCTCGACATCGGGCATGAGTCGACGTTGTTGTTCCAATCCGTGATCCGGACAGCCGAGACCGTGTTCTGGAACGGCCCGATGGGGGTGTTCGAGTGGGAGCCGTTCCGGGCGGGCACCGAGGGTGTGGCGAGGGCCGTCGCCGATTCGGGCGCATTCACTGCGGTCGGCGGGGGCGACTCGGTGGCGGCGATCCGGATGTTCGGGCTCGACGACGCGATCTCCCATGTCTCCACCGGCGGGGGAGCGGGTCTCGAGTTCCTCGAGGGCCGGGTTCTTCCCGGGGTGCAGGTTCTGGAAAGATGGGTGTGAATGACCGACCATAAGAACCTGATCGTGGGCAACTGGAAGATGAACGCCACCCATCTCGAGGCGATCCAGATGGTGCAGAAGCTCTCCTATCGCCTCGAGTACGAGGATTACGAACGGGTCGAGGTCGTCATCGCCCCTCCCTTCACCTGTCTCCGCTCGGCACAGACCGTGATCGAGGCCGACCGGCTCCGGATCGGGCTCGGCGCCCAGAACACCCATTGGGAGGAGTCGGGGGCGTTCACCGGCGAGATCTCCGCCCCGATGCTGGCCAAGCTCTCCGTCTCCCATGTCATCGTCGGGCACTCGGAGCGGAGACACGGGTTCGGGGAGACCGACGAGATGGTGGCGAAGAAGGCAGCCGCCGTGGTCGGAGCGGGCATGCGGCCCATCGTCTGTGTTGGGGAGACACTCGAACAGAGGGAGGCCGGCGAGGCGGAGAACGTCGTCGTGTCACAGGTGCTGGGGTCGCTCGCCGAGCTCGACTCGGGGGCCATCGCCGCCGCCTCGATCGCCTACGAGCCGGTGTGGGCGATCGGGACCGGGCGCCACGCCCTTCCCGACGATGCCGGGCTCATGGCCGGGATCATCCGGGAGACCGTGGCCGACCGGCTCTCCTCCGACGCTGCCGAGGGCCTGCGCATCCTCTATGGGGGCTCGGTCAATGCCGGCAACATCAAGGAATTCATGGCCAAGACCAACGTCGACGGCGCCCTGGTCGGCGGGGCCTCCCTCGACCCCGACGGTTTCGCCGCCATCGTCCGCTACTGGGTATGAGCTACCGGCTGCTCCTGCTTCGCCACGGCCAGTCCACCTGGAACCTGGAGAACCTGTTCACCGGCTGGACCGACGTCGGTCTCACCGAACAGGGCGAGAGCGAGGCCAGTGAGGCAGGGCGGCTGATGAAGGAGGAGGGGCTGGAGCCGGACATCCTCCACACCTCGGTCCTGGTGCGGGCGATCAAGACCGCCGAACTGACCCTCGACGTGATGGGGCTGCAGTATCTCCCGGTCCGGCGTTCCTGGCGTCTCAACGAGCGTCACTACGGCGCCCTGCAGGGCTTGAACAAGAAGGAGACCGCCGCCCAACACGGCGACGAGCAGGTGCTCCTCTGGCGGCGGAGCTACGACATCCCGCCCCCTCCGCTCGACCCCGGCGACGAGCGCCACTCCGGTCACGACCCGAGGTACCGCGATCTCGCACCCGACCTGATCCCGGCCACCGAGTGCCTCAAGGACGTGGTGGTGAGGATGCTGCCCTACTGGCACGACGTGATCGTGCCCGATCTGCGTGCGGGCCATCTCCCGCTGGTGGTGGCCCACGGCAATTCGCTGCGGGCCCTGGTCAAGCATCTCGACGGGATCAGCGACGCCGAGATCATCGACCTCAACATTCCCACCGGTGTTCCCCTCCTCTACGAGCTGGACGACGACCTTGCCCCGGTCTCCAGCCGCTATCTCGGGGACCCGGAGGCGGCCAGGGCGGCGGCGGAGGCGGTTGCCCGAGAGGCCGGGTAGGTGAATCGGCGCACCGCTGGTACAATTCGACGTCCGCACGGATGACCGGCGGAACCCTTACATCAGCGGAAAGACAATGGCTGTCGCCCGAGCAATCGCAATCGTCGTCCACATCATCCTCTCCCTGGCGGTAATCGCACTCGTCCTGCTTCACTCAGGAAAGGGCGGAGGTCTGTCCGACGTGTTCGGCGGGGGCATGTCCACCTCGAGCCTGGGCGGGAGCACCGTGGTCGAGCGCAACCTCGACCGTCTCACGGTCATCGTCGGGGTGACATTTGCGATCAGCACCTTCGTGCTGACCTTCCTCTTGAACGCCTGACGGGCGTAAACTCGCCCATCCTCGTCGGAGTGGCGGAATTGGTAGACGCGCCAGGTTGAGGGCCTGGTGGGGTATTACTCCCCGTGGAGGTTCGAGTCCTCTCTCCGACACCAGACTCAACTACACGTGGCCGGGATTCGACGACTACCCGGCCGTCTTGGTTGTAGGCGATGTCGATTCCCACTTCGGCACAGGGCACGTCTCGTGTACCGACCTCGCGCATGTCGACTTCCCGCCGGACGTCCGAGTGTCATAGGGCTGGCCAACCAGCAACCAATTGCTCGGCTGATGGAGCACGGACCTGCGACCCACGTTGAATGTGCGCGGACGGGACTGCGTGCGCCCGACCCTCACGTCCCGGCAGACTCGGCGGCGCGCTTCATGCCCTGAGCCTCGATGGTCATGTAGCGGTTGGTCAGGTCCTTATAGAACAGAACGACGACCGGGATCAGCAGGCCTCGCATATCCAGGCTCAGCGTAAGGCGTGAACGGCCTTCCTCCAGCGCCTCCACACGATGACCCGCGACGCTGGTCATGCCGCCGGACTTCTGGCGCCACTCGAAGTAGGAGGGCGCATCCCAGACGGTGATGTCCCATGTTCCCTCTGGCAGCTTCGGTTGTTTGAGGCGTACGCGGCTGCCTTTGGACATAGGAGCGGGCGTGAGCAGCTCGACGACGTCGACCGTCTCGATCCGCCGGGGCCATGCTTCGAGGTCGCTGAGCACATCCCAAACGCGCTCCTTTTGGGCGTCGATATCGATCGATTCCTCAAAGCGCATGTCGGACGGTCACCTCCGGAAGGTTGCTCACCCAAGACCAGATGGGGCAGGCTAGCCAGGATTAGAGAGCCTCTCGCGCTCCGAGCAGACGTTGATAAGGCCGATGATCACCATCAGAGAACGTACCCATCACTAGCTGACTCAGATGGAGAGCAGTCCACTCAACAGTGGGGATAACCCGATGGTCGGTTCTCCGACACACACCTTTCACCACGGCGCACTATCCAGGGGACGGTCAACTTCCGTCATAAGCGACCAACCCGT
>JBFYOJ010000196.1:0-2932 GCA_041303885.1 Acidimicrobiia bacterium
TTCCATGCCCTGATCAGGGTCTCCTGGGCGACATCTGCCGCCAGATGCGGATCTCCTACCAATCTCCGCGCCAACGTATAGACCTCATTTCCATGCTCACGCACCAGGGCCGCAAAGGCGGCTCGGTCGCCGGATTGTGCCCGGGAGATGAGCTCCTGTTCCTTCTCCCGTTCGACCTTTGACACGTCCATCTGGTTACCGGTCCGTGAACTCGATTCGAGCCCTCAAGTACTCGACGTCTGCGTCGGCGATCGCAACATCGGCTCCGCTTTCGCCCATCTCGATCGCCACCGAAACCGGGACAGCGGGAAGCAGCGGATTGCGAAACCTGACCTTGGCCGATCGAAGGGGCAGGTCTCCCGGGCGAAGACCCGAGGCGGCCACGAAAGCCCACCCCGCCTGGAGCAGTCCATGGGCGACCACCCCGGGCAACCCGGCAGCAACGGCCGCGTCATGGTCCCAATGGATCGGGTTCCAATCCCGGGTGGCAGCGGCGTAGCGGACCAGATCGGCCCGGGAGGCGGCGAGCTGACCCGGCCCGGGACTGCCGTCATCCTCTGGCGCAGGCTCGGCGTGTCCCTCACCACCGGCCCCGGGGGCGAAGTCGCCGGAGATGAGGAACGACGAGGCGGACTCGGCGACAGGGCCCTCCGCGCCACTCACCTCGACGACGAAGTCGACGAAGCTGACCCCACCCCGCTCCCGAACCCGGGTCACGACCCCGGTCACCTCGAGTTGTGACTCCATGCGTAGCGGGCGGTGCCAGGTGAACGTCTGCTCACCGTGGATCACCGAATGCTCGGAGAGCTGGCGGAGCAGATCGGAGGCGACGACGAATAGGGCCGCGGCCATGAACCCTGGTGGGGCGGCGTCCCGCCATCGCTCCGGGTCGTCCTTTGTGGCCGCGACGAAATCGGACACCTTCTCCACACAGACACGGAACGGGAGAGGGCCGAAGCTGCGGTCGACCAGGTCGGAGGGGCTCAATTGCGGCCAACGGTAACTCCACTTCGGCTCCCCGACACACCGGGCGGGAGTCGCGTATGGTGGATGGTGGTGGGTCGTGCTGGGAAGCGTGAATGGAGGACCATGAAACGCGTACCCAGAAAGCTCATCCTGGTGGTGAGCATCCTCGCCCTGATCGGGGCGTTGACCCCGGTGGCGGGTGCAGCACCCTCCCCGTCCTGTGCAAACAGGAACAACAACACCATCGCCAAGTTGCTCGAGTGTGTCCAGCTCGAGGGAGTGCGGGAGCACCAGGCGGCGTTCCAGGAAATCGCCGACGCCAACGGGAACACACGGGTATCTGGTTCGCCGGGGTATGACGCCTCGGTGGACTATGTAGAGGAGCGGATGGAGGCTGCCGGTTACGACGTGACCGTCCAGCCATTCCAGTTTCAGACCTTCGTCTCGCTGAGCCCGTCGATTCTGGAGCAGGTCTCGCCCCCACCGGCGGGCCCGATCGAGAACAACATCATGTCCTACTCGGGCAGTGGTGATGTGACGGAAGAGGTGACCGTCGTGGCCAACCTTGGCTGTGATGCGGCGGACTTCGCCGGTTTCCTTGCAGGCAATATCGCCTTGATCAGCCGCGGTACTTGCACCTTCGCCATCAAGGCGACCAATGCCTACAACGCCGGGGCCAGCGGGGTGGTCATCTACAACAACGCCCCAGGGGCGCTCAACGGCACCCTGGGCAACGGCTTCACCCTGAACATCGGTGTGACCGCAGTGAGCCAGGCGGATGGACAGCAACTCGCCGCCACACCTGGTCTGGTGCTGCGGTTGAAGACCCAGACCCTCCGGGGTATCGCCACCACCTACAACGTCCTAGCCGAGAAGACGGGCAGCAAGAAGCCGAACAACGTGGTCATGGCCGGGGCCCATCTCGACTCGGTCAACGCCGGGCCGGGGATCAACGACAACGGGTCGGGTTCAGCAGCCATCCTGGAGGTGGCGGAGCAGATGGCCAAGGTCAGGCCGCAGAACACACTCCGCTTCGCCTGGTGGGGGGCGGAGGAGTCGAATCTGGTCGGTTCCACCTACTACGTGACCACCCTCAGTCAGGCCGAACGGGACAAGATCGAACTGTATTTGAATTTCGACATGGTGGGCTCGCCCAACCATGTCTTCTTCATCTATGACGGGGACGACTCGGATGCCGTGGGCGCCGGTCCAGGCCCGGCCGGATCGGCCGAGATCGAGAAGCTGTTCGAGTCCTACTTCAACAGTGTCGGTGAGCCGTTCAAGGGCACCGACTTCTCTGGGCGCTCCGACTACGGGCCTTTCATCGCCGCCGGGATCCCCTCGGGTGGCCTCTTCACCGGGGCGGAGGGGATCAAGACCGATGAGGAAGCCGCCATCTGGGGTGGGACCGCCGGCATCGCCTATGACCCCTGCTACCACCAGGCCTGTGACACCTACGCCAACAACAACGACCACGCATTGGACACCAACTCGGACGCCATCGCCTATGCCACCCTGACTTATGCGATGAGCACCAAGGGGGTGAACGGGGTCAAGGGCAAGGGCAACTTCCAGGCCCCGGCCTTCCCACCGAACGCACCTGTGCCGACCAGCTGAGCCAAGCCCAAGACGAATACTGAAGAGGGCCCCCTTTCGGGGCCCTCTTCTCATCTGGTCTCTCTGTGGACCGTGTGCTGCCGGCACCAGCGGCAGAACTTCTTCATCTCCAGCCGGTCCGGTGTGTTGGTCTTGTTCTTGGTGGTGACGTAGTTGCGCCGCTTGCACTCGGTGCAGGCGAGCGTCAACGGCGGTCTCTTGTCACTGGGCATGTGCAGTCCCTACTTCAGGATCTTTACGACTCGTCCGGCGCCGACGGTCCGGCCACCCTCACGGATAGCGAACCGGAGACCCTCATCCATCGCGATCGGATTGATCAACTCCACCGTCATCTCCGTATTGTCCCCAG
>JBFYOJ010000197.1:0-24098 GCA_041303885.1 Acidimicrobiia bacterium
GGGCGGGGCCTGAGAGCGGGTGGGCCGCCACCACGACGTTCACAACCCAGCTGGTTGCGCTGCAGCTCCTGGGGCTCTATCTGGCCAAGGTGCGCGGGTCCCTCGACCCCGGCGCGTTCGAGCTCATGGTGAAGGAGCTCGACCGCGCCGGGGTCGAGGGCCCCGCGCACCTGGGCCAGATAGAGCCCCAGGAGCTGCATCGCAACCAGCTGGGTGGTGAACGTCTTGGTGGCGGCCACCCCGATCTCAGGCCCGGCCCGCGTGTAGAGAACCGCATCGGACTCCCTTGCCATGGCCGACTCGACCACATTGGACACCCCCATCACCACCGAGCCCTGCGCCTTTGCATAGCGAACGGCGGCGAGCGTGTCGATTGTCTCTCCTGACTGGCTGATCCCGATGACCAACGAGCGTGCATCGAGCACGGGATCTCGATATCTGAACTCCGAAGCGATGTCGATCTCGACCGGCAATCTCGCCCACCGCTCGATCGCGTACTTCGCCATCATCGCCGCGTGATAGGAGGTGCCACAGGCCACCACGAAGACCTTGTCGATCTCACGCAGGGTCTCGGGAGCCAGGGTCAGCTCGTCGAGCACGACCCGCCCCGGGGACTCGACGCGACCGGCCAGAGTGTCTGCGATCGCATGTGGCTGCTCGAAGATCTCCTTGAGCATGAAGGTCGGAAAGCCGCCCTTCTCTGCGGCCTCGAAGTCCCACTCGACCACACGCTCGTCCAGGGGCAGGCTGTTGCCATCCAGGTCCGTCAGGCTCACGCTATCCCTGGTGATCTCGACGACACGGTCGTCGTCGACGATGACCATCTGGCGGGTGTGCTCGAGAAAGGCCGGGATGTCCGAGGCGAGGAAGTTCTCACCGTCTCCCCGGCCGACCACCAGGGGTGAGCCGCGCCGGGCCCCGACCAAGACGCCGGGCTCGGACTGCCGCATCACAACCAGGGCCAGAGCGCCATCCGCCTGATTCATCACCCGGCGGACGGCCTCGGCGAGGGGAACGTCTGCCATCTCCTCGATCATGTGTGCGACAACCTCTGTGTCGGTATCGCTCTGGAACTCATGTCCCGACTCGACGAGCTTGGACTTCAAGTCCCGCCAGTTCTCGATGATGCCGTTATGCGCCACGACCACATCGCGATGACAGTCCAGATGTGGATGTGCATTCACCGTGGTCGGGGCGCCATGGGTCGCCCACCGGGTGTGACC
Organism: Acidimicrobiia bacterium; assembly: GCA_041303885.1. Lineage (GTDB taxonomy): Bacteria > Actinomycetota > Acidimicrobiia > Spongiisociales > ZC4RG35 > JARDZU01. Next base: position 1,224 of record JBFYOJ010000197.1, read on the forward strand.
GATGCCGGTGTGGGCCTCGGCCGGACGCTCCCGATCGACCAGGGCCTGCAGATCCGCGATGCGGCCTGCCTGTTTCAGGACCGTGAGCGATCCGCCGTGGTTGAGGGCGACTCCGGCGGAGTCGTAGCCGCGATACTCGAGCCGTGCCAGACCGGGCATCAAAACGTCGATCACACGTCTGGGGCCGACATAACCAACAATTCCGCACATGAAAGCTTCCTTACCTCGACGAGCCTACGACTGCGAAGGGGCACATCAGGGCCGGGGCGGTCGTGTCTCGATGGATTGACGGGTACGTGCGAGAAAGCCGGGGAACGGCGCTCACGGGTGGGTCTCTGTTCCGGCATCGCTACCGGGTTTTGCTCCCATCCCTGACGACCTGAGCTGGCCGGGAAGGCATCCGCCGAGTACTTCGATGACCTTCCTCCTCGTCACCTCACAGGGCTCGTGGCTCCTATGAGGCCTGGCGCTATGTCCACTTCGCGCACGCGGTTGTGTTCGGTCGATCACTCCTTTCCCAGCGAGCTCTCCGTGATGCTCGACAGGCGATCAGCGTAGTGCCTCGCAGCCTCTTCGGAAGAGGCTTCCACCATGACCCTGACCAATGGCTCGGTGCCCGACGCCCGCACCAGGACCCTGCCCTCATCTCCCAGTTCGGATTCGACCCGGCGCACCTCGTCCCACAGGGCGCCTGCACCGGAGAGATTTGCCCCTCGAGCAACTCTCACATTCTGCAGGACCTGCGGATACTCGGTGATCGCCTCGGCCCTCAACTGCCTCAGCTCCTTCCCGGTGCCGGCCACGACGTCCAGCAGCCTCACCGCGGTGAGAAGGCCATCGCCGGTCTGTCCCTTGTCGAGGAAGATGATGTGGCCGGACTGCTCGCCTCCGAGCACGCCTCGATGCTCGAGCAGCGCCTCCATGACATAGCGGTCGCCGACCCTGGTCTCGATCAGGTCGATCTCCGCCTCGGCCATCGATTTCCGAAAACCCAGATTGGACATGACAGTCGCCACCACCAGGTTCTTCTTCAGCGAGCCCTGCGCCTTCATGTGCCTGGCAACGACCGCCATGACGACGTCACCGTTGGCAACGCGCCCGTCCTCGTCGACAGCGATCAGCCGATCGGCATCTCCGTCGAAGGAGAGACCGATCCGCCCCTTCGCCGCCCCCGCAAGCATCTCAGGGTGGGTGGCTCCACAGCCGGCGTTGATGTTGGTCCCGTCCGGCGCGTCGGCATACACCTCGAGGTCCGCCTTGAGACGCTGGAACAGGAGGGGTGCGGCCATGTAAGCGGCCCCGTTGGCGCAATCGAGGGCAAGGCGCAGCCCGCTCAGGTTGTACCTGGAAGCCGAGACGAGGTGGTCGACGTAGCGCTGGAGGGCATCGCCGTCGGTGAAGCGGGTCCCGATATTGGGTCCCAGGGTCGACTTCCCGCCCGGGGCGCGGAGGCGATCCTCCAGCTCTCGCTCGACCTCATCGGGGAGCTTGGTGCCCCGCGAGGCGAGCAGCTTTATCCCGTTGTCCTCGGCGGGGTTGTGCGAGGCGGAGACGATGGCACCCATGGTCGCACCGGTGGTGGCGGTCAGGTAGCTGATCCCGCCACTCGGCAAGACTCCGACGTCGATGGTGTCGATGCCAACCGCGTTGAACCCGGACTGAAGGGCCGATGCCAGCATCTCGCCTGAGCGGCGTGTGTCTCTGCCGACGATGACCGGGCCGCCGCGCAGGTAGGAGCCGGCCGCCCGCCCGATGGCCAGGGCCAATTCAGGCGTCAGCTCGGAGCCGGCCACCCCACGGACACCGTCGGTTCCGAAGATGGGTCTTCCTTCGTCGAGGAGACGACGGAGGTCGGCCAACGTGCTAGCGCTTCGTGTACTGGGGAGCGCGCCGGGCCTTGCGCAGACCGTACTTCTTGCGCTCGACGATGCGGGCATCACGGGTGAGCAGGCCGGCCTTCTTCAGTACTGGTCTGAGCTCTTCTTCGAGGGCGATCAGGGCCCGAGCGATCCCAAGACGCAGGGCGTCCACCTGACCGGTCATGCCACCACCTTCGAGAGTGGCGTCGACGTCATAGCGGCCCTGGGTCTGGGTGATCTGAAGAGGCTCCATCACTCTCATGCGTGACGCCATGGTCGGGAAGTAGTTCTCGAGTGGGCGGCCGTTGAGAGTCACCTGCCCCGAGCCGTCACGGAGACGGACGCGAGCGACAGAGGTCTTGCGACGACCCGTGGCTTGGACGAGTGGCTTGGCCATCAGAGTTCCACCTTTCGGATGTCGAGCTGCAGCGCCTGCGGCTTCTGCGCGATGTGGGGGTGGTCCGGGCCGGCATAGACCTTGAGCTTCCGGCCCATCTGGCGACCGAGCCTGTTCTTGGGGAGCATCCCGGTGACGGCACGCTCGATGATTGCCTCGGGCCGGCGCTCGCGCAGGCTTTCGAATGTCTCTGCCTTGATCCCACCCGGATACCCCGAATGGCGGTAGTAGATCTTCGTCTGGCTCTTGCCCGAAGTGACGGCGACCTTCTCGGCATTGATGATGATGATGAAGTCGCCGCCATCGACGTGAGGGGCGTAACTCGGCTTGTGCTTCCCGCGGAGCAGCGTGGCGACTTCGGAGGCGAGCCGCCCCAGAGGCAGGTCGGTCGCGTCGACGACGAACCAGGAGCGCTCGATATCGCCCGGCTTGGGCGAATAAGTCTTGTTCATGGTCATGGGTGATCCTCGCCCAGGTTGAAGAATCCGGGGAGCGTTTGGGGAAACGGCTCCCGATCAGGGAGCGGTCATATGCTACGCGGACTGCCACTCCAAGGCCAATCGCGATGATCACACTCGACGACATCCAGCAGGCGCGAGCCCGGTTCGAAGACCGTGTGACCGAGACCCCCCTCATCTGGTCCCAATCGTTCAGCCGACTGACCGGCCGTGACGTGTATCTGAAGGCCGAGTGCATGCAGCGCGCCGGGTCGTTCAAGATAAGGGGAGCCCTGAACGTGCTCACGTCGCTCGCCGGCGAGGCAGTGGTCGCCGGATCTGCTGGCAACCATGCCCAGGGGGTCGCACTCGCCGCATCGTTCACCGGGTCGCCGTGCACGGTCTTCATGCCGGAGGGCGCGGCCCTACCCAAGATCAAGGCGACCGAGGATTACGGGGCACAAGTGAGACTGGTCGGGAGCTCCCTCGCCGACGCAGTCGACGCCGCCCGGGAGTTCTCCTTGACCACCGGGACTCATTTCGTCCACCCTTATGACGATCCCGGGATAGTCGCCGGGCAAGGGACTCTCGGCCTGGAGATCCTCGAGCAGTTGCCAGAGTTGGGAACGGTTGTAGTCCCCACCGGCGGGGGTGGCCTCCTCGCCGGTATGGCGGTGGCCATCAAGTCAACGAAACCATCGGTCAGGGTCATCGGAGTCGAGATCGAGTCGGCCGCGGTCTATGCGGAGAGCCGGCGAAGAGGCACCCTGGTCAGGGACTTTCCCCGTGGTGTCCCGACGATCGCCGACGGGATCGCCGTATCGGTGCCGTCCGACTTGGTGTGGGAAATCGCAAATGAATTCGTCGATGACATCGTCGTGGTCAACGACGCCCAGACCACGGCCGCCCTTGCCTACGTGCTCGACAGGTCGAAGATGATGGTCGAGCCTGCTGGGGCGGTGGGGGTGGCAGCGATGCTGGAGGGGCTCATCCCGGGCGATGCGGCGGACCCGCTCTGCATCGTGCTCTCCGGTGGGAACATCGACCTGATGTTCCTCGGTAAAGCCGTCCGTCATGGTCTGGAACAGACTGGGCGGTTCGCCCGGTACACGGTGCTCGTGCCCGATCAACCGGGGAACCTGGCGGCCGTTCTGCAAGGCATCGCCGACCGGGGTGGGAACGTCCTTCAGGTCGAGCACCATCGGGAGGGCTTCGGGGTCCCGTTCGGCAAGGTGGAGATTGAGATATCGGTGGAAACCAAGGACGCCGACCATTCCGCCCGGATAGCAGAGGTACTCGAGCCCTTTCGACCCTGACAATCGAGCTTCCGCTCCCGCGGCATCGATGTGGAGAACCCTGGCATCGAATAGGGGTCATTCCCCAAGGGGAGGTTCCCCCTATCCTGACCAGGCCCGCTCCCACAAGATCTGATCAAGCGTCGCCACCTCTGCCCACAGGCGACAGGAGGATCGAGATGAGTCTGGAGCACACCAACCCTGGTACAAAGCCAACGAAGGCCGACGGCAAGTCAGAGTTCACAATCGAACGTCGCAGGCTTCGCGACCCCCGGATCGACACCGAGCCATCCCGATCACCGATGGACGCCGTCGCGCGGGGTCTGATAGCCATTGGCGAGAGATTCAGTTCCCGGCCGACCTTGCGGGTCCTCTAGGCCGGACGGCGAGTCGCTCAGTATCCCACCTCCCACAGGACCAGGCCATGGGGCGGCGCCACCGTGGCAACCCGGCCCCGGTCGCGGGAGTCGATGATCTCCCGCACCGTTCCACCCGGGGTGAAACCCCTTCCCACGTCGTAACAAAGCCCTACCACGGACCTGACCATCTGATGACAGAACGCATTCGCCCTGATCCAGAAGTGGAGGGTGCCCTCGTCGGCCTCCCAGCGGGCCTCGTCGACTCGACGCACGTTGCTCCCGCCCTCCACGGATCGGCAGAATGCGCCGAAGTCTTGTTCCCCGATCAACTGCTCTGACGCAGAAGACATAGAGTCGACATCGAGCCCGGGCCCGACATGCCACTCGAACCCGCGCCGGAGCGGATCTGGAGCCTGGCCCACGGACATCGAGTACCGGTACCTGCGCCAGATCGCCGAGAAGCGTGCGTTGAATTCATCGGGGACCTGGCTGACCGCCATCACCGAGATCTCAGGTCCGACCAACCCGTTGATCGACCTCGCCAATCGATGGGTCTCCACCCGGCCATCTACGTGTAACGAGACCACCTGACCCCTGGCGTGGACTCCTGCGTCTGTCCTCCCCGCCACCGATGTGTCCACGGGTGCACTGAGGACCATCTCGATCGCCTCTTCGAGGGTCCCCTGTACGGTTCTCAGCCCCTCCTGACGTGCATAGCCCCGGAAGCCCGAGCCGTCATAGGCCAGGTCGAGACGGAGTGTCGGCATCAGAGCAAGGCAGAGAAGACCGCGAACGGGACATCGAGCAACGCCCGAAAGATCGCAGCAATGGCAAAGCCGATCAACACCGACACCGCAGCGTTGCGGGTGTTCGTGTCGGCCGCCTCACGGGTGCCGACAACCAGCACGACCAGGTACCAGATCAGCCCGACGGTTCCGCCAATGGGCCCGAACAACTCGAGGACGAGGGGCAGCACAGCCAGGCCCTGCAGAGCAATCATCGTCTGCGGTCGTCCCGAAGCTTCGAAGAGCTTGGTGGCGGCGAACCAGGTGGCAAAGCCGAGGATCAGCCATGAGACGACGCCCGCTATCACGAACTGGAGCAGCGTGACGAAGGAGAAGCTGCCGATGACCCCGTTGACCAGGAGCTGGCCCACATAGGTGACCGCAGCGACCGTCGACACGAGGATGGCGGCGTCGGCGGCCGAGTCCCCGTCGAAGAACGCCTCAGTGAAAGGCTTGCGGTCGAGGATCGCGGCCCGGCCGGCTCGGGAGAACATCTTGCTCACAGTCCGTCGAGGCTAACCGAGCTATCGGCGGAGACGGACGCGCTCGATCGAATGGTCGGTCGCCTTCTTCAGGATCAGGCTCGCCCGCTCCCTTGTGGGGAGGATGTTCTCGATGAGGTTGACCTCGTTGATCCTGGTCCAGATGTCGGTCGCCACATTCGCGGCTTCGAGGTCCGAGAGGCCGGCGTAACGGTGGAAGTAGGCGTCAGGCTGGGTGAAGGCCGTGTTCTTCAGGGTGATGAATCTCTGGATGTACCAACCTCGGACCGCATCGATCTCGGCATCGACGAAGATGGAGAAATCGAAGTAGTCGGAGACGAACGCGCCTGCCTCTCCGGCCTGAAGCACGTTGAGACCTTCGACGATGAGGATGTCGGGCCTGCTCACGACTCTCGTCTCTCCCGGAAGCACGTCATACGCGAAGTGGGAGTAGACCGGGACCTCGAGGTGATCCTCGCCTGCCTTCGACCGGGCGACGAACTCGAGAAGGACGCGCCGGTCGTAGCTCTCCGGGAAGCCCTTCCGATCCATCAGGCCCCGCTCCTCGAGCACGCGGTTCGGGAGCAGGAAGCCGTCGGTCGTGATCAGCTCCACCTGGGGATGCTCGGGCCATCGAGCGAGAAGCTCCTGGAGGACTCGGGAGATGGTCGACTTCCCCACTGCCACCGATCCGGCGATGCCGATGACAAAAGGCCTGGGTCGAGGTGGAGCCCCCAAGAACGTGTCGGTCACAGAAGCCAGCTGACGGCTGCCCTGGACGTACAGATTCAACAATCGCGATAGAGGTAGGAAGCTGTTCTCGACCATGTCCATGTCGAGAAGGACGTTGATCCCCCGGATCTTCTCGATGTCCGGTTCGGTGAGCGTCAGTGGCGTGTTTGCCCTCAGGGCAGCCCATTCGTCAGTGCTGAAATCGAGGTATGAAGGCTGGCTCAACCGGGTCTCAGGCTAACCAGCCAGAGCCGGGTTTCTTTTCTCGGAATCGGGACAAATCCCTAAGTCAGACCCGATACCGGCCGATAAAGCGAGCGATGGGAAAGTTCAATGCGTCACTTCGCTTGCCTGGCGACAGCAAGGCTCTTGCCGCGACCGTCCAACTGCAGGAAGGACGACTGCAGGTGGCGTCGGGGGATCATGTCATCGGCGACTGGGAGATCGGTGCCATCGACATTTCTCGCATCCCGGAAGGGATAAGGGTCGCGGCCGAGGGAGAGGTGCTTTTGCTGGACATCGACGATCGCGCCGCCTTCGAGGAAGAGGCCTCCTCCCTGAACGGGAAGCACACGCGATCGAGCAGACCGCGAAAGTCCACCAAGGCAGCGACCTCCCGGGCCCCTAAGGCGCGAGCGGACAAAGCGCCGAAGGGCGCGACGGTTCCCAAAGCTGCCAAGCAGAAGCCGGCCAAGGCCGCCAGAGGAGAGTCCCGACTCAACGTTTTCCTCGCGCAGATGAAGGAGCGCTACGGCTCGAGCGCCCCTGAGTGGCTCTTCACCCGGAAAGCGTTCTTCGGCGGTATCGCCCTCTTCGTCCTGTGCATCGTCTTCGCCAAGCAGGTTTCGTACCTGCTCCTGATCGCAGGGGTGATCGCCCTCCTGACAGGTGGGGTAACCATGCTCGACAACGTGATCGCACGTCGGGTGCTGCGCCATCGTGTCACCCCGATCCAGGTCGTCATCGCAGGTGGCAGCGTCTTCGTGATCGGGCTGCTCGTAGGGGTGGTCGGCAACCAGCTCTGGGGTTAGGCCGGGGTCGCACGGCAGAGCGAACGAGCCGGTCGTTCCGAACCGGTGCTCAGACCAGCTCGATGATCGCTTCCTCGGCCCCGTCGCCACGACGCGGGCCGAGTTTTGTGATACGGGTGTAGCCACCCTGGCGGTCGGCATAGCGGGGAGCGACGTCATCGAAGAGCTTCACGACGGCCTCCCGATTCGGGATGGTGCGCAGCACGATCCGCTTGGCATGAAGGTCGCCTTTGCGGGCCTTCGTGATCAGCTTCTCGGCCAGGGGCCTGACGGCCTGAGCGCGGGGAAGGGTGGTGGTCACTTTCTCGTGGAGGAAGAGCTCGGTGGCCAGATTGGCCACGATCTTCTTGCTGTGCGACGGTGAGCCCCCGAATCTGGGGCCCTTCTTCGGCCGGGGCATCAGGACATGCCGCCGCCGGCATCGGCAAGGCTCAGACCGAGCTCATCGAGCTTGGCCGTGACCTCTTCGAGGCTCTTCTGCCCGAAGTTGGTGATGTTGAGCAGATCGTCGGAAGTCCGCTCGACCAGCTCGCCGACCGTCTTGATCTGTGCCCGACGCAGGCAGTTACGCGGACGCTCCGACAGGTCCAGTGCCTCGATCGGGAGCTCGAGGTCAGGTGAGCCGGAGAATTCCGGCTGGACCTCGCCCAACTCGAGTCCTTGACCCTCGCCGATGTCGGCGAAGAGGCCCATCAGCTCACGCAGGGTCTTACCGGCTGAGGAGACGGCCTCACCGGGCTCGATGGCGCCGTTCGTCTCCACGTCGAGGACGAGGCGATCGAAGTTGGTCATCTGACCGACCTGGGTGTTCTCGACTTTGTAGGACACCCTGCGAACCGGGGAGAAGATCGAGTCGACCGGGATGACCCCGATCACCGAGCTCGCGCTTTTGTTCCCGTCCGCGGTGCGATAGCCGACACCGGGTGCCACCGTCATCTCCATCTCGAGACGGCCACTGGCGCTGAGAGTCGCTATGTGGAGGTCGGGATTGACGATCTCGACCCCGGCCGGGAGCTTCAGGTCACCGGCTTTGACCTCCCCGGCTCCCTTGGCGGAGAGGTAGAGAGTCTGGGTATCGGTGTCTTCCATCCGGACGACGACCCTCTTGATGTTGAGGATGATGTCGACCACGTCCTCCACGACTCCGGGGATGGTGGAGAACTCGTGCTCCACACCTTCGATTTGAATCGAGGTGACTGCCGCCCCGGGAATCCGGGAGAGCAGCGTTCGGCGCAACGTGTTGCCGAGGGTGTATCCAAAGCCAGGCTCGAGAGGCTCGACCACGATCTTCGACCGAACCGGCGAAATCGCTTCCTCTTCGATTTGGGGGCGCTGAACTATCAACAAGGCATTACCTCACTTCGAGTAGAGCTCGACGATCAACTGCTCCTGAATGGCCGTGTCGATCTGGTCCCTGCGGGGATGATCGATCACGTCCACCTTCCGCTCACCTAGATCGACACGGAGCCAGGCCGGGGCCTCGCGTCCCTGGGTGTCGACGGCGTGCTGAATGACGATTGCATCTTTGCTCTGGCCCTTGACAGTGACCACGTCACCGGGACGGACCTGATACGACGGGATGTCCACTTTCCGGCCATTGACCTGGAAATGCCCGTGGTTGACGAGCTGCCTGGCCTGGGGCCGGGTGGCAGCGAGACCGGAACGCCAGACGACGTTGTCGAGTCTCTGCTCCAACAGCTGGAGGAGGTTGTCGCCGGTGATGCCCGGGCGCCGCGCCGCCTCCTGGTAGTAGCGGCGGAACTGCTTTTCGAGGACCCCGTACATGGTGCGGAGCTTCTGCTTCTCCCGAAGCTGGATCAGGTAGTCGCTCTCGCGAATGCGACCGCGACCGTGCTGCCCCGGGGGGTAAGGACGGCGATCGACCGGACAGCGCTTCGACTGGCACAGCGGGGTGCGCGCCCGGCGGCACGCCTTGTGGCGGGGGCCTGTGTAGCGTGCCACGTCAGCCCCTCCGTCTCTTCTTGGGCCGGCACCCGTTGTGCGGGATCGGAGTCACGTCTCGCACCCAGGTCACTTCCATGCCCATGTTCTGCAGGGTCCTGACCGCAGTGTCGCGGCCCGAGCCGGTGCCGCTGACGATCACATCGAGCTTGCGGATGCCGTGCTCACCGGCGCGGCGGGCAGCCTCCTCGGCGGCCACCTGAGCGGCATACGGGGTCGACTTGCGCGATCCCTTGAATCCGACCGAGCCGCCTGAAGTCCAGGCCACGGTTGCCCCTGTCTGGTCGCTGATCGAAATGATCGTGTTGTTGAAACTGGCCTTGATGTGCGCCTGCCCGTGAGAGATGTTCTTCCTCTCCCGACGGCGTACCCGCTTGGCTCCTTGCTGTTTTGCCACCCTTGCAAACTCCTACTTCGTGACCTTTTTCTTGCCTGCGATGGCAACACGGCGCCCCTTGCGTGTCCGGGCGTTGGTGTGGGTGCGCTGTCCGCGCACGGGAAGTCCGCGACGGTGGCGGATGCCCTGATAGCTGCCGATCTCGATCTTGCGCTTGATGTCCTGCTGGACTTCACGACGCAGGTCGCCTTCCACCTCGAAGTTGGCCTCGATGTAACGCCGGATCCGGGTGACCTCGTCGTCGGTCAGCTGCCGGACGCGGGTGTCCGGATCTACCCCGGTGTCGGCACAGATCTTCTGCGCACGCGTCAGGCCGATGCCGTAGATGTAGGTCAGCCCGGTCTCGAGCCGCTTGTCCCTGGGGAGGTCAACTCCTGCAATACGTGCCACTCAGATCATCCTTGACGTTGCTTGTGACGCGGGTTGCTGCAGATCACCCAGACGCGGCCACGACGTCGGATGACCCGGCACTTCTCGCACATTCTCTTGGTGGAAGGTCTCACCTTCATCATCTGCTCCAAAACTCCTCGACGCGCTCCCAAGACATCAGCACCTGATGTCACCTGGACGTGCGCGATTGGTCCCAAGCCGTCGACCGCACCGCCCCGCGAATGGATCTCCGGGGCAGTTGGTAGGGGCGACCTGGTCTGAATACGGCGTTCGCCGGCGCGGAGCGCACCGGTACGACCTCCGGATATTACCCACGGGCCGCACTCTGCTCAAATTCCACCGGAACCGGGGCCTCGCCGGCCGTGAAAACCTGCGGCCCATCGGGCGTAATGCAAACGGTGTGCTCCCAATGCGCGGATAGCGAGCCGTCCTTGGTCCGGACCGTCCAGCCATCCGGATCCACGGACGTGAGCCTCGAACCGAGGTTGAACATCGGCTCGATGCATAGTGCCATCCCGGTCCGGAGCTTCAACCCCTGACCCGGTTGGCCGTGATTGGGGACCTGAGGCTCTTCGTGCATCTGTCTCCCGATCCCGTGACCCACGTATTCCTCCACCACCCCAAAGGCGTTGACCTCTCCGATTTGCTGGATCCTCGCGCTTATGTCACCGAGGTGATTGCCCTTGCGCACCTCCCGAATCCCAGCCCACAGTGCGTCGTGGGTGATGTCGATCAGGTTCTGGGCATCAGTCGACACGGTGCCGATCGGCATGGTGAACGCGGCGTCGCCGTGGAATCCCTCGAAGATCGCCCCGGCGTCCACCGAGAGGATGTCCCCTTCCTCCAGCTTGCGAGCCGTCGGGATGCCGTGGACGATCACATCGTTCGGGGAAAGGCAGAGGGTGGCTGGATAGGTCCCGTGATAACCGAGGAACGAAGACTTGCAGCCTCGCTCTTCTAGGATCCGTGCCGAGATCGCCTCCAATTCGAGCAGGGACACACCCGGCGCGGCCACTTCACGGACGGCACCGAGGATCTTGGCAACGGTGGCGCCCGCCTTCTGCATCTTGGCGAACTCGCGGCGGGATTTGATGGTGATCATCGGTTCTCCAAAGCGGCCAGGATCCGATCGGTGATCTCGTCCATCGTGCCGATGCCGTCGACGTGGGCCAACAACCCGCGCCGGCCGTAGACATCGAGCAGCGGGGCGGTTTGCTCTTGGTAAACCTTGAACCGGTTCCGGACGGTCTCCTCGGTGTCATCAGCGCGACCACGGGCCAGCAGCCGCTCCACCAGGGCGTCCTCATCCACCTCGAGCACGACCACACGGTCGAGCCCGTCGGTTCCGATCAGCCTGTCGAGTGCCTCGACCTGACCGGCGGTGCGCGGAAAGCCGTCGAGGATGAATCCGGCCCCGGCGTCGGGAAGGGAGATGCGCTCTTCGAGCATCTCGACGGTGATCTCGTCGGGGACGTACTCACCTGCCTTCATGATGGCGTCGACGCGGAGACCGAGGTCGGTCCCGGTGATGACATGGTGGCGGAACATGTCCCCGGTCGAGATGTGGGGGATGCCGAGTGTCTCAGCCACCCTGGCTGCCTGAGTCCCCTTGCCGGCGCCGGGCGGGCCTATGAACAACAGCTTCATGTGGGCGCGAGGCCGTTCAACGCGGCGGCAGCCCCGGCCGACCGGCGTCTGTTTGCCCGATTCGTGCCCCCGAAGCGCGCTCGTTCGAGGGTGGTCCCCGGCGTACGGTCGCCCTGACCTTCCTGGAGCCAATCGGGCAAAGTCGGCCGGCAATCAAGTCGGCTCACGTGAGGATTCCTTCGTAGTTCCTCATCGTCAGCTGGCTCTCGATCTGCTTCATCGTCTCCAACGCGACCCCCACCACGATCAGGATCGAGACTCCGGAGAAGGCGATCTGGATGTTCCAGACCGCGCCTGCGATGGCGGGGAGGATGGCGATCAAAGCCAGGAAGATCGAGCCGGGCAGGGTGATCCGGTTGAGAATGAAGCCGAGGTGACGTGCCGTCTGCCGCCCCGGACGCACACCCGGGACGAAGCCGCCCTGACGCTGGATCATCTCCGCCTGCTTCTCGGGATCGAACTGAATCGCCGTATAGAAGTAGGTGAAGAAGATGATCAGTGAGAACAGGATCAGGATGTACCACCAGCTCACGGTTCCGCTGCCACCAAGGTTCTCGTCGACCCAGCGATAGACGGACTGGACCCAAGAGGCGTCAGAAGGGATGGCCGTGATTATCAGCGACGGGATCAGGAGCACGGAAGTCGCGAAGATGACCGGGATCACCCCCGCCGTGTTGACCTTTAGCGGGATATAGGTCGACTGCCCACCCATGACCCTCCGCCCTCGCACCCGCTTGGCGAACTGGATCGGGATCCGGCGCTGCGCCTGGTCGACGTAGATGATCGCCACGATCATGGCGAGGAAGATGGCGATCACCACCACGAAGCGAATGGGCTGGGCCCGGCCTATCGTCTGCGTCCAGATCTGACTGAAGATGAACGGGAACTGGCTGAGAATGGAGACGAAGATTATCAACGACATCCCGTTGCCAACTCCGCGCTGGGTGATCAACTCGCCGAGCCACATGACCATGGCTGTGCCGGCGGTCATGGTGAGCACGATGAGGATGACGCGACCCGGCGTGTAATTCGGGATCAGGTCGATGCCACCGGTGAACCGGCCCACGTGGAAGAGATAGGTGAAGCCCGTCGACTGGATGAGAGCCAGGATCACGGTGAGATAGCGGGTCCATTGTGTGATGACCTTTCGCCCCGACTCCCCTTCGTCCTGGAGCGCCTGCAGCTTCGGGATGACCACCGTGAGCAATTGCATGATGATCGACGCGGTGATGTAGGGGATGATCCCGAGGGCGAAGACGGAGAACGACTCGAGAGCGCCTCCAGAGAACAGGTTGAGCAGACCGTAGATGCCACCGGCCTGCTGCTGCGCCTGGAACAGCTGGACCGCCTCCAAGTCGATCCCGGGCACCGGGATCGTGGCGCCAAGGCGATAGACCCCGAACATGGCCAGCGTGAAGAGGATCTTCGCCCGGAGGTCCGGGACCTTGAACATGTTGCGATAGATGTTGAGCATTTGTTCTACGTTCTACGTTCTACGTTTCCGCGTGGTTCAGTCGAGTATCTCGACCGAACCTCCGGCAGCCTCGATCTTGGTCTTCGCCGCCGCGCTGAACGCGTGGGCCTTCACCATGAGCGCTTTGTCCAGGTCTCCCTCCGCGAGCACCTTGACCCGCCCCCGATGTCGGATGAGACCGCGATTGCGCAGCTCCTCGGGACTCACCTCGGCTCCCTTGTCGAAGCCGGCCAGCGCAGCGAGGTTGACGATGGCGAACTCCTCTTTGTTCGGGTTCTTGAAACCTGGCTGCTTGGGAAGACGCATCGCCAACGGAGTCTGACCACCCTCGAAGCCAGGGCGGAGGGTGTTCCGGGCCTTCAGCCCCTTTGTTCCCCGGCCGGCGGTCTTGCCCCTTCGGCCCCCTTCGCCACGACCGACCCGGATCCGGGCCTTCTTCGAGCCAGGAGCGGGCTGGAGGTGGTGGAGCTTCAACTGCTCCTTCTTCTCTTCGGTCATGTCAGCCCTCCTCGACTTCGACGAGATGACGCACCTTGTGCAACATCCCGCGCAGGGTCGGGGTGTCGACGTGCTCTCTGGTTTGGTGGAGCTTGTGCAGGCCGAGGGACTCGACGGTCGCCCTGGTCTTGGGCTTCTCGCCGATCACCGACCTCCTCAATGTGACTTTCACTTTCTTGTCTGCCATCTCAACCTCACTTCGAGTGCGCGCGAAGCGCCTCGGTCGATCGGTAGGCAGCAAGGAGACCGGGAGGAACGATGTCTTCGGCCTGCTTGCCCCGCAACCGGGCCACCTCATCCGGGCGGCGCTGACTGGTGAGCGCGTTCATCGCGGCCTTGGCCACATTGAGATGTGTCGGAGATCCCAGCGATTTGGCCAGAGCGTCCTTGACGCCCGCCGCCTCGAGGATCTGGCGGACCGCACCGCCGGCGATGACACCGGTACCGGGAGCGGCGGGCTTGATCATCACCTTGGATGCCCCATGCTCGCCCAGCGCCTGATGGATCACCGTCTGACCCGCCATCGGGATCTCGACCATGGCGCGGCGTGCGGTCTCCATCCCCTTCTGGATGGCCGCCGGGACTTCCTTGGCCTTGCCGTAGCCGATGCCGACCTTTCCGGCACCGTCACCGACCACGACCAGAGCCGTGAAGCTGAACCGGCGGCCGCCTTTGACCACCTTTGCCACGCGGTTGATCTGGATCACCCGCTCGTCGTACTGGGTTTGCTGGTCCTGGGCCATTCTTAGAACTCCAATCCGGCTTCGCGGGCAGCATCGGCAAGTGCCTTGACCTTGCCATGGAACTTGTATCCACCACGGTCGAAGACGACCGAGGTGACTCCGGCATCCTTGGCACGCGAGGCGATCGCCTCTCCGACCTTGGACGCGGTCGCGATGTTCAAGTTGTCCGAGCGAAGCCCCGACTCCTGTGAGGAGGCAGCGGCCAGCGTCCGACCCTGGACGTCGTCGATCACCTGTGCGTAGATGTACTTGTTGCTTCGATACACGGCCAGCCGGGGGCGCTCCTCGGTGCCATGGACTCGCTTGCGCACGCGGGTATGGCGGCGAGTGCGCGCAACCTCTCTCGAGCCCCTCATCACTTACCTGCCTTCCCCGCCTTGCGCCGGACGTGCTCGCCGGCATACCTGATCCCCTTGCCCTTGTAGGGCTCGGGAGGGCGGATTCTTCGGATCTCGGCGGCGATCTGGCCCACCTGCTCCTTGTCGATTCCAGACACGATGATTCGAGTCGGCTCGGGCACTTCGAAGGTGATGCCCTCGGGGGCCGTCACGTCGACCGGATGGCTGAAGCCAACCAGGAGTTCGATATTGGAGCCCTTGAGGCTGGCGCGATATCCGACACCCTGGATCTCCAGCACCTTGGTGAATCCTTCGGAGACACCCTCCACCATGTTGGCCAAAAGAGCGCGGCTCAGGCCATGGAGGGCCCTCGACTCGCGGGTGTCGTCCTGTCGGGCGACGGTGACCACACCGTCCTCCACCTCGAAGTTGACCCGCTCGGTGAACTCGCGCGAGAGCCTCCCCCTGGAGCCCTTGACCGTCACGTTGCTGCCAACGATGTCGATGTCCACTCCGGACGGCACGGTCACCGGCATCTTCCCGATACGACTCATCTCACCACACCTCGCATAGGACTTCGCCGCCGAGACGGCGACGGCGAGCCTCGCGGTCGGGGAGCAGACCCTGGCTGGTGGACACGACGGCAACGCCGAGCCCTCCCTGAACCCGAGGCAGCTCCGAGGCACCGCGATAGACGCGGTGGCCGGGCTTGGAGACCCGCTTGATGCCCTCAATGGCCGGCTGGCGCCGGGCCCCGTAACGGAGGATGAGCTCGAGCTCGTTGGCCGAGCCGTTGGCCTTGACGTCGAATCGATCGATGAAGCCCTCATCGACCAGGATGCGTGCGATCCCGACTTTCAGCTTGGACGACGGCATCGTGACTCGCTCGTGTCCGACCGCGATGGCGTTGCGGATACGGGTGAGCATGTCGGCAATAGGGTCTGTCACCATTACCAGGACGCCTTTCTGATTCCGGGCAGCTCGCCACGAGAGGCCAGTTCTCGCACACAGATCCGGCACATCCCGAAGTCGCGCAGATAGGCGCGTGAGCGCCCACACCGCTGGCAACGGTTGTATCCGCGCACCTTGAACTTGGGTGTTCGGCCGGCCTTG
Source organism: Acidimicrobiia bacterium (assembly GCA_041303885.1). Taxonomy (GTDB): domain Bacteria; phylum Actinomycetota; class Acidimicrobiia; order Spongiisociales; family ZC4RG35; genus JARDZU01. Next base: position 17,163 of record JBFYOJ010000197.1, read on the forward strand.
GCGACCAACGATTTCTTAGCCATTCAAAATCCTCCTTCAGGCCCCGGTCGTTGCCTTGCGGAACGGAAAACCGAAGGCATCGAGCAACGCTTTGGCGTGCTCGTCGTTGGAAGCAGTCGTGCAAATCGTGATGTCCATGCCGCGGGTGGAGCTCACCTGGTCGAAGTCGATCTCGGGAAAGATCAACTGCTCGGTGACGCCGAAGCTGTAGTTGCCCCGCCCGTCGAACGACTTCGGGTTCAGGCCGCGGAAGTCACGTACCCGGGGTATTGCGATGGAGAGGAGCCGGTCGAAGAACTCCCACATCCTCGCCCCTCGAAGAGTCACCGACGCACCGACCGGCATGCCCTCTCGGACCTTGAAGCCGGCGATCGACTTCCGTGACCGGTTCAGCCTCGGCCGCTGCCCTGTGATCAGGGTGAGCTCGTCCATGGCCGACTCGATCGCCTTCTTGTCCTGGACGGCTTCGCCGACGCCCATGTTGACGACGATCTTCTCGAGACGCGGGGTCTCCATCACGTTCGCCAGCCCCAGGTCGTCCTTGAGCTTGCCTGCGATCTCCTCGGCATAACGGACCTTGAGACGGGGGGCGCTCATAGGTCACCTCCGCATTTGGCACAGGTGCGGTGCTTCACGCCCTTGTCATCGACTCGGTGGCCGATCCGGGTCGGGCCGCACTTCTCACAGACGATCATCACATTCGAGGCGTCGATCGGCATGTCCTTGTCGATGATCCCGCCCTGCATGGTCTGACCACGCGGCTTGGTGTGGCGCTTGGCGGTGTTGACACCCTCGACCAGGATCTTGCCTTGGGCAGGCATGACTCGCTTGATACGCGACTCCTTGCCGGCGTCTTTGCCGGATATGACCATCACCTTGTCGCCAGTCTTGAGCCTGTGACTCATCGCGAAACCTCCTGTGGGTGCGGCAGCCCCGGCCGACCGGCGTCTGTTCGACCCGAGGCCTGAGGGTCTTCCACTCCTCGCGTCGACCCGCCGAGGGTGACGGAGGGTCGAAGTCGGCCGGCGATCAAGACAGCCATCACAACACCTCGGGAGCCAGCGAGACGATGCGCATGAACTTGCGATCGCGAAGTTCCCGCGCCACCGGACCGAAGATTCGTGTGCCGCGGGGCTGGGAGTTGTTATCGATGATCACGCATGCGTTGTCGTCGAAGCGGATGTAGGTGCCATCGGGCCACCGGGACTCCTTCTTGGTCCGGACGACGACGGCTTTGACCACTTCGCCCTTCTTCACCGACCCACCAGGGGTGGCATCCTTGACGGCCCCCACGATCACATCGCCCACCGCTGCATAGCGACGGGAGGAGCCACCGAGCACGCGGATGCAGAGCAGCTCGCGGGCGCCGGTGTTGTCCGCCACCTTGAGACGGGATTCCTGCTGGATCATCTGGCGCGCTCCACGATCTCCACCACGCGCCACCGCTTCTGCTTGGAGAGGGGCCGGGTTTCCATTATCCGGACCGTGTCGCCGAGCTTGGCGTCGTTGGTCTCGTCGTGCGCGTGGAACTTGGTGCTGCGTCGGACCACCTTGTCATAGCGGGGATGGCTCATCTGATTGGGCACCTCCACGGTCACGGTCTTGTCGCGCGTGTCGGACACGACGACCCCGACGCGGACCTTGCGGCGTCCTCTCACATTGCTGTCAGTCATCAGGCACGCTCCTCGGCGCCAGCCGTCGAAGGAGCCAGCTCCCGCTCACGGAGCACCGTGAGAATGCGAGCGATGTCCTGTTTGACGTCCTTGATGCGCGCGTGGTTGTCGAGCTGGTTGGTGGCGAGTTGGAAGCGAAGGTTGAAGTGCTCCTCCTTCGACTCGGCCAGTGCCTCCAGAAGCTCGGTGTTTGTCATTTCACGAAACTCAGCCGGGGTCATGAGTCCTCCCGGGTCACGATTCGCGTCTTGATCGGCAGCTTGTGACCCGCCTTCCGCATGGCTTCACGGGCGAGCTCCTCCGGCACACCGGCCAGCTCGAACATGACACGGCCAGGCTTCACCACTGACACCCAGAACTCGGGGTTTCCCTTGCCCGATCCCATTCGGGTCTCGGCAGGCTTCTGGGTCACGGGCTTGTCCGGGAAGATGGTGATCCAGACCTTCCCGCCACGCTTCACGGCGCGGGTGATGGCGACACGAGCCGACTCGATCTGACGTGCGGTTATCCATCCGGCCTCGAGCGCTTGCAAACCGTATTCCCCAAAGTTCACCGTGGTCCCGCCCTTGGCCGGCCCGGATCTGCGTCCGCGGTGGGTCTTGCGATGCTTTGTCCTCTTGGGCATCAACATGGCCTACTCCTCCTCACCTGCGGCGTCGTCGACCTGCTCAGCGGGGGAATCAACCGGGCTCTCCTCGTTGGGGGAGGGTGCAGCGATGGCCACGTCGGTCACCTCTTCGGTGACTGCCTCGGCGACCGGAGCGGTCGGTTCCACGTCGACGTCCTCGACTGCAGACTCGTATTCCACCTTCGCCTCGGCAGCGGTCGGTCTGCGCCCACCGCCGGCCTCGATCACACGGCGGCCTTCCTTGTTGCCGCCCCCTGCCTCGATGAGGCGCTTGCCGCCGCCGGCCTCGATGAGGCGCGGCTTCTTCTCCGTCCCCGCAGCCTCCTCGGCACGGGACTTGATGCTCTTCTGGGTGCGACGGGCGGGGCCGCCTGTGGCCAGATCGGCTTCGGCGGCGATGCGGTCGCCCGAAACCTGACCGGCGCGAACCACTTCACCCCGATAGACCCACACCTTGACCCCGATGGTCCCTACCGTGGTGTGGGCGGTGGCCGTCCCGTAGTCGATGTCGGCGCGCAAGGTGTGAAGGGGCACCCGTCCTTCCCGGTACCACTCGCGTCGACCCATGTCGGCCCCGCCGAGTCTCCCCTTGCACTCGACACGAACCCCTTCGGCCCCGGCCTTCAAGGCTGACGCGATCGCCCGCTTCATGGCACGGCGAAACGCGATGCGGTTCTCGATCTGGTCGGCGACACCGCGGGCCAGCAGCGCCGCGTCGAGGTCCGGGTCCTTCACCTCGTTGATGTTCAGCTTGACCGGGCGATCAGCCATGGTCTCCAGGGCACCACGGAGGCGCTCGGCCTCTGCGCCTTTCCGCCCGATGACGACACCGGGTCGGGCCGTGTGGATGTCGACGATGAGACGGTCACGTGTCCGCTCGATGTCGATACGCGAGACCGCGCCCCTGATCAGCTCTGCCTTCAGGTAGTCGCGAATTCTCCAGTCTTCGTTGACGAAGTTGACGTACTCCTTATTGGAGAACCACTTCGACTTCCAGTCGGTTGCGATCCCGAGTCTGAATGAGTAGGGGTGGACCTTCTGACCCATCAGATCACCTCCTCGTTCATGTCCGACACCACGATCGTGATGTGGCTGGTGCGCTTGCGTATGCGGGTGGCCCGTCCGCGGGCACGGGGCGTGTACCGCTTGAGGGTGGGGCCCTCATCGGCGTACGCCTCGGCGACCACCAGGTCGTCGGCGTCGAGTGCGTGGTTGTGCTCGGCGTTGGCCACAGCGGACTTCAGGACCTTGGTGACAGGCTCGGTCGCCCCGCGCGAAGTGAGGCGAAGCACATCCTCGGCTTCGAGGACGGGCAGGCCACGCACCAGGTCGAGCACCCGGCGCACCTTGTACGGCGAGTGACGCACGTATTTGGCTTGGGCTCTGACTTTCATCGCTTCCTCGCTGACTTGTCCGCATGCCCGCGGAAGGTGCGGGTGGGGGCGAACTCGCCGAGCTTGTGGCCGACCATCGACTCGGTGATGTAGACGGGCACGTGCTTGCGGCCGTCGTGGACCGCGATCGTGTGACCGATCATCTCCGGGATGATCGTTGAGCGGCGGGACCAGGTCCTGATCACTCGCTTGCTCCCCGATCGGTTGAGCTCATCGACCTTGTTGGCGAGATGCTCGTCGACGAAGGGGCCCTTCTTCAGACTCCTGCTCATGGCTACCTGCGGCCCTTCTTCGCGCGACGGCGAACGATGTACTGATTGGACGCTTTCTTCTTGCTCCGGGTGCGGCCTTCGGGCTGACCCCAGGGGCTGACCGGATGCCGGCCGCCGGACGACTTGCCCTCACCACCACCCAGCGGGTGGTCGACTGGGTTCATGGCAACACCGCGCGTCTGGGGGCGGACGCCCTTCCAGCGGTTCCGACCTGCCTTGCCCAGCTTGATCAGCTCGGACTCGGTATTGCCCACCTGGCCAACGGTCGCCCGGCAATCGAGGGGCACCTGTCGCATCTCACCCGAGGGGAGGCGCAACAGGGCCATGTCGTTCTCTTTCGACATGAGCTGGACGGATGTGCCAGCCGATCGGGCCAGCTTGGCCCCTCCACCCGGGCGCATCTCGATGGCATGGACATTGGTACCGGCAGGGATGTTGCGCAGCGGCAAGGCATTTCCTGGGCGGATTTCGGCGCCAGAGCCCGACTCGATGCGATCATCCACCTTCACCCCGACCGGCGCGAGGATGTAGCGCTTCTCGCCGTCCGCATAGTTGAGGAGGGCGATACGGGCATTCCGATTCGGGTCGTACTCGATGGTGGCGACGCGTGCGGGCACACCGTCCTTGTCACGACGGAAATCGATCAATCGGTAGCGCTGCTTGTGGCCACCTCCCCGATGACGCGCGGTCACCCGGCCGTAGCCGTTGCGGCCCCCGGTCTTTCCCTTCTTCGCGATCAACGACTTCTCGGGTGTGTCGGTCGTGATCTCGGCGAAGTCCGAGACGGTCTGGAACCGGCGGCCCGGTGATGTCGGCTTGCGCTTCTTGACTGCCATCTCAGACTCCGAACAGATCTATCGAGTTGCCGTCGGCGAGAGTGACCAGCGCTCGCTTGGTGTCTTTACGACGACCCCGGGTCCAGCCCTGGCGCTTCATCTTGCCCTTGCGATTCATGGTGTTGACCCTGAGCACCCGGACATCGAAAATCGACTCGACGGCGTCCTTGATCTCACCCTTGTTGGTGCGATTGCTGACCACGAAGGTGTAGGTGTTGTGATGCTCGATGAGGTCATAGGACTTCTCCGATACCACCGGGGCGAGGATCACGTCACGCGGGTCCTTCATCAGGACTCACCTCCGTCCTCTTCCTTGACGAAATCGGTCTCGCTGACCTCGTAGGAGCTGCTCCGGCCCACCGAGCCCACCGTGTGAGAGGTGAAGACCACCTGGTCGGCCCACAGCACGTCGTACGGGGTGAGGTGTCCGGGCTCGCACAAGATCACCTCGGGCAGGTTGCGGAACGAGCGCGCGGCGACACCGTCGATCTTGCCGAGGACAACCAGCGCCTTGCCCTCGGCGCCAATCGCCTTGAGCAACGTCACAGCCTGCTTGGTCTTCGGGGCCACCCAATCGAGGTCCTCGATCACCTTCACCGCAGACTCCGAGGCACGTGCGGACAGGGCGCTGCGCAGTGCGAGGCGCTTCATCTTCTTGGGGGTCCGCTGTGTGTAGTCCCGGGGCTTGGGCCCGTGTGCGACGCCACCGCCAACCCAGTGTGGTGCACGGATCGAGCCCTGACGGGCGCGGCCGAGGCCCTTCTGGCGCCATGGCTTGCGGCCACCGCCGCGCACCTCGGCGCGGGTCTTGGTGGAGGCTGTGCCGGATCGCTTGGCGGCCAATTGGGCGGTGATCACCTGATGGAGCACATGGAGATTGGGCTCGATCCCGAAAACCTCGGCGTCGAGCTTCATATCACCTTTGGGCTTGCCATCGGCTGTGAAGAGAGGGGCTTTCACATCAGCCATGTGCTTTCACCGCCTCCCTCACCAGAACCACCGATCCCTTGGGGCCGGGCACTGCTCCGCCGAGCAGGAGCAGATCCCGCTCGCCGTCGACGCCGACGATCTCGATGTTGAGGGTCGTGACCCGCTCGCCACCGAGGCGGCCGGCCATGCGCATGCCTTTGAAGACCCTTGCCGGAGTGGCACAGGCACCGATCGAGCCGGGAGCACGGTGCGCCTTGTGGTTGCCGTGGGAGCCTCCCTGACCCGAGAAGTTGTGCCGTTCCATGACACCGGCGAAACCCTTGCCCTTGGACACCCCGGAGACATCCGCCTTCGTCCCCGGCTGGAACAGGTCGGCGATCCTGATCTCCTGGCCGACCTTGTAGGCAGCCGGGTCATCGACCCGGATCTCGGCGAGATGACGCGCCGGGGCAACACCGGCCTTGGCGAAGTGGCCGGCCTCGGGCTTGTTCACCTTGCCCGGCTTCACATCGCCGAACGAGATCTGGATCGAGTTGTAGCCGTCGGTCTCCTCGGTCTTGATCTGGACGACGCGACAGGGCCCGGCCTTGATGACAGTGACAGGGATCGCCCGTGCCTGGTCGTCGAAGACCTGGGTCATGCCCAGCTTCTCTCCGATGATGGCGTTCACAGCTTGATCTCCACTTCCGTCATCACTGTGCGGGGGGACGACCCCCCTGCACCCCCCGCCCGGGGAGCGGTCGACGCGATCGAGCTGAACTGGGGTCTCACAGCTTGATCTCCACTTCCACGCCGGCAGGCAGCTCGAGACGCATCAGGGAGTCGACGGTCTTGGGGGTGGGCTCGAGGATGTCGATGAGCCGCTTGTGGATCCGCATCTCGAAATGCTCGCGCGAGTCCTTGTCCACGTGCGGGCCACGAATGACGCAGTAGCGATGGATCTCGGTGGGAAGGGGAACCGGTCCCCTGATCTTGGCCTGGGTCCGCACCACGGTCTCCGTGATCTTCTTCGAGGACTCGTCCACCACGTTGTGGTCGTAGGCCTTGAGCCGGATGCGGATCTTCTGCTGGTCGCTCATTTGAGGATCTTTACGACTCGTCCGGCGCCGACGGTCCGGCCACCCTCACGGATAGCGAACCGGAGACCCTCATCCATCGCGATCGGATTGATCAACTCCACCGTCATCTCCGTATTGTCCCCAG
>JBFYOJ010000198.1:0-11943 GCA_041303885.1 Acidimicrobiia bacterium
ATGCCGTTCTTCTTCGCCGCCATCCGTTACGCCTATGCAATCGGATGGAAGGGTCTGGTCATCACCGAGGTGTTCGCCTCGGACCGGGGCATGGGATGGACCATCAAGTTCTGGTATGACGCCCACCGCGCACACGGGGTCATCGGATATGCCCTCTTCTTCGTGATCTTCGCCTTGGCCCTGGAGAAACTGGTCTTCGACCCACTGGCAGACAGAGCCTTCAAGTGGCGGCCGAAGATCGATGTCGTGGAGATGGCGGAGGGAGACTTCGGGGCCGTGGCCAGCGAGGGCTTCCTGCTCCAGGAGAGCGAGGCGGACGAGGTCGTTTCGATGAAGAGCATGGAGGGTGAACCCAGGGATGGCTGAGATAAAGGTCGAGAACCTGCACAAGGAGTTCGGGGTCGGGGAGGACCGCGTGGTCGCCCTCGAGAAGGTCAACATGCAGGTGCAGGGTCATGTATTCGTGTCGATCGTCGGCCCCTCCGGCTGCGGCAAGTCGACGTTGCTCAACATCCTGAGCGGTATCGAGACCCCCAGCTCGGGCACGGTGACCATCACCCAGGACAATCGCGAGGCCGAGCCCGGTTATGTGTTCCAGGCAGCGAGGCTGCTCCCCTGGCGGACAGTGATGGACAACCTCCTCTTTGTGCAGAAGGACCGCAGCGACGCCACGCGGGAGCGATGCCAGAAGTACCTGGACATGGTCCAGCTCGGCGACAAGGGCGACAAGTACCCGGGGGAGCTGTCCGGTGGCATGCAGCAGCGAGTCGGAATCGCCCGAGCCTTCTCGATCGAGCCGGACGTCCTGTTCATGGATGAGCCGTTCAGCCATCTCGACGCCATCACGGCCCGCTCCCTGAGACGCGAGCTGCACGACATGTGGGTCCAGACCCGCAAGACCGTCCTCTTCGTCACCCACGATGTGGGCGAGGCGGTCGAGCTCTCCAACCGGATCCTGGTCTTCGCCAAAGGCGGCCGACTCGAGGACGATCTCCAGATCGACCTTCCCTTCCCCCGCGACGCGGCCAACGAAGACGTGGCCGTGGCCAAGGCGCAGGTGCTGCGCAAGTTCGAAGAGCTCGATCTGGTGGCGACCTGATTGGCGCCCGACTTCGACCCTCGGCCACATGTGCGTCCTCCCGGTAGTCTCGGTGGAGCGATCGGACCGGGTCGAACAGACGCCGGTCGGGCGCATCCGTCCTCTCATCCTGCATGGTATGGACTGCCTGATATAGGATCGCCTTTCGGACCCCGTCTTCGAGGCCCGTGGTAACCGCGACTCTGGAGGAGAAGTTGAGAACACGATCGAGACGGTTGTCCGTGCCGCTCCTGGCCATCCTGGCGCTGGTGATAGCGGCATGCGGAGGAGACGGTGACGACGAAGGCTCCGGCACCACCACCGCCGAAGATGCTAGGACTGTGATCAGGTTCGCCTTCGCCCCGGACCCGGTTTGGGATTACATGAACGACACCGGGTATCTGGTCGAATGGGAGGAAGAGAACAACATCCGCATCGTGACCAGCACGACGTGGGACGAATTCACCTTCTTCGCAGGAGGTCACGGGGACATCGTCTCCATGGGCACCCTGGAGGTGCCGGTCCTGGAGCAGGAGACCGGGATGAAAACGGTCACCTTCGGCAAGTACAACGCCCTCCGTGACTCGATGATGACCACACCCGACAGCGGTTATGCGACGATCGCCGACATTCCGCCCGGATCCACCCTCTGTGTGGCCAGCCCGGTGTCTGCCACCGGTTTCTGGGCGGTGGCGGCCAACGAGTTGCATGGCCTCGACTTCCGGGTCGGTGGTGGCGACTTCGAGTTGGTCGTCAACGACCACTTCGTGAACCCGCAGAACATGGTGGAGAACGGTGACTGCGTTGCGGGAATCTTCATCCCCGAGGCGGCCGCCAGCTACATGCGCACGGGCGACATGGTGGTCATGTACGACGGCCAGTCACCGTTCCAGCTCTACAACACCTTCTCGGGTTTCGAGAGCGAAGAAGCTCACATCATGTCCAACCTGTTCACCGCCACCGAGGAGTTCTACGACGCCAATGAGGAGGCGGCAGCAGCCTTCCTGGCCCTGTGGCAGCACGGCATCGAGCTCTGGGAGCAGAACCAGGCCGAGATCATCGAGACCTACCCGCAGCACTTCGCGGTGGAGGAGCCCGAGGATGTCGCCTTCATCCAGGAGTACATGGCTGGAGACAACGACTGGTTCGTCGAGTCGGTCTACTTCACCGACGAGTGGGTGGAAGCCGAGCAGGCTATCTGGGACTTCCAGACCGAGCTGAACCCGGACAACGCCAATTATGTCGAGGCCGGCTTCGAGAAGCCACGGTTCGAGGTCATCCCGGCTCCGTAAAAGGGATCTGAGGGGTGTCGGCCACCTGCCGACACCCCTCGCTCAATCCACGCCCAAAGCCCTTCGCAAACTGGTCACTCTCGTCGCGTGGTCGGTGTGGTTCACCGGAGGCAGAGGCTCCGAGTTGGTGATCGGAACGACCACGAAGTGGGGGCCCGGTTCGGTGAGCAGCCGGTCGGCAGCTTCTTCGAAGCCGGGCAGATCTTCGATCCGCTCCGTCTTCTCGATTCCGGCGCCACGGGCGAGTGCGATGAAGTCCGCCCCGGAGGCGAGCTCCTGACCGCCGGTCATCTCGTAGGACCGGTTCTCCAGGAGCAGCACGAGCAGATTGGGCGGCCCATGACGACCGATGGTCACCAGCGAGCCCAGGCTCATCAGCAGACCGCCGTCTCCCTTGAGCACGATCACTTTCCGCTCGGGGCGGGCCAGGGCCAATCCGAGGCCGAAATCGGCGGCATGACCCATCCCAAAGGCGAGGAAGTCGAAGTCGAGCGGGTGCTGCGAGACCAGTGGCCATTGCAGGGTGGCGGTCATGGTGGTCACGACGATCTCGTCGGTCCTTCGCGCGGCGAGGGCCCGGAACAGGTCGAGACGCTCGACGCTCATGGCCTGAACCCGTATCCGTAGACCACCGCCGCCGGCTTCGAAGTCGAGACGGCCAGCGCCGTCATCTCGCCGATGACCTCAAGATCGTCGTCGTCCATCAGCCGCCGGTGTGGCACGCCCCAGGCATCGAGCAATGGCTCGGTATAGGGATAGGCCGAATCGATGGGGAGCCTTCTCTCCATCGCACCCTGATAGCCACGCCATCCGATGAGCAGGACCAAAGGGATGCCGGGACCGATCCCGCAGCCACGGAGGGCGTCCCCGGCTTCCATCAAGCCGGTGTTCTGGAGGACCACGAGGGGCCGGCGGCCCCCCACCCACAGCCCCGCCGCCAGGGCGATCCCCTCGCCCTCCCTGGTGGGCAGGTACACCTCGATGCTCTCCTCCTCGAGGAGCGCCTGATAGAGGTGACGACTCTCCCCATCCGGGATCGACACCACGTCGGTGAACCCGAGCTCCTTGAGGATTGTGACGGTCTGTGCCGCGCTCGCCCCGCTCATCGTGGCAATGGCTCCACGTCGAGAGAGCCGGCCCACCGGTCGAGCTGCTCCAGGACCGCCGGGCCGATCGGGATTCCCTCGGCGCGGTGACGCTCTTCGGCAATCGCCTCCGGCTCGCCGTGGATGTAGATGCGATCCTGGCCAGGCGACCTCGCCGACTTCCTGATCACGTCGAAGGTGGACGCCATGTCACTCTGGACCTCGGACACGGCCCGGAAGCCATCGACGCGAATCGCTCCCATGAGGTGCCCCATGGCCGGCGGCGACTCACCCGAGGCCCCGGCGATCCTGGCTTCGAGGCTGGTTCCGCCCATGGCCCCGCACAACAGCTCCACCATGAGGGCGAGACCGTACCCCTTGTGCCCTCCGCTCTCCGTTCCCTCCCCCCCGAGCGGGAGCAGTGGTGAATCGAAGGAGAGCACCCCATTGCCGTCCAAGCTGGGCGTCTGGGTCGACGCCACCCACCCAGGCGGCACTGCCCGGTCTTCGCGGAGCGCGGTCTCCACCTTGCCCACCGCCACCGCAGAAGTGGCCATGTCGAGGTAGAAATCGGTCCCGCCGGCGCCACCGGGTATGGCGACAGCCAGGGGGTTGGTCCCGAGGACGGAATCGCTGCCGAAAGTCGGTGCCACCCGTCCCCCGCTGTTCGACATGCTGATCCCGATCATCCCGGCCGCCATCGCCCGCTCGGCCCAGATCCCGGCGTAACCGAAATGGCTGCTGTTGGTCACGACCACGAAGCCGGAGCCGTGCCGGGTGGCCATCGCGATGACCTCCTTCATGGCGCGATCGGCGGCGACGATCCCGATGCCGTTCCCTGCATCCAGCAGCCCGGTGGTGGGGGTCCTGGCCGTGAAGCTGAATTCGGGCCGGGCCTCGATCACCCCGCGCTGGAGCCGGATCATGAAATACGGGATGCGGGCCAGACCGTGACTCCTGATCCCCCTCATGTCGGCGCCCACCAGCACCTCGGCGACCAGATCCGACTCATCTGCCGGCACCCCGGACGCCCGGAACAGAGCGGCGGCGAAGCCTCGGGCCGCTGCGTCCTGGACCCGGATCGACCCGGATGGTGTCTCCTGTGTCTCGACCATATGACCGAGTCGGATCATATAGGATGCAGGATCGCTCGAATCGAACGGACCCATGACCAAACCGGTGGACACCTTGGTGGAGATACCCCCTCCCGAGGTACCCCCTGCCGGCACGAACTGGTGGGGCCTGTCGGTGGTGTCCCTGGCCATGATCGCCGGAGTGGTCGTCTTCGCATCGGCCACCAGCCCCCGTATCCCCACCTTCGAATGGGGGCCCCACACCGGCCCCCCCGAAGTGAATCTGGACAGCCTGGTGGCCACAGATGACGGTTTCGCCATGCTGTCGGGCATGACCGCCGAAGGTGTGGTTCTCTGGACGTCCGTCGACGGTTCCGGGTGGAAGTCACAGCCGTTGTCCGCCGCGCCCTCGCAACTCGCCTCCATCGACGAGGGGCTCTTCGCCTACTCGGTGCTGCAGGGCCGCATGATCGAACGCGTTGGCGACAGGTGGATCGAGGCACCGGGGGTGACCAACTTCCCCGACGAGATACGGGCCCGCCAGAGCTCGGGCAGGCCCAGCATCATCGGGTTCGGTGGGGGAATGCTGGCGATGTCGCTGTTCGGCGACGTCTGGTGGTCGGCGGACCGGGTCGAATTCGACGAGGTGGTGACCGACCCCGGCTGGGGCCCGGGCAGCGAGGTGGAGCTGGCTTTCGACTCAATGTGCAACCCACCATCACGGACATCCCCCGACGTGCCACCCGTCGTCGAGACCGATGCGGGCCTGCTGGCACTGATCTCGCGCAACCCGGCCGAGCCGTTCGGGCTCTGGCCGGTGTGCGAGCCGAGGGTTTGGCTATCGAGCGACGGGGCGACCTGGACCGCCACCGAGAGCACCCTCGAGGGCGGGGCCTACGTGTATGACCTCGCTGTCCGGGAGGGCGTGATCAACGCCGTGGGCGGCTATGGCATCGGCCAATCGGCCGCCTGGACCTCGAGCGACGGCGTGAATTGGGAGCCGATGACCCAGCCCGCCGTCGACGCGGGCATCGACCTGTACGCCATCGAGGCCGACAGCGCCGGGTGGGTGATCCTGGGAAGGCAGACTGAGGGATCAGGCACGGTTGGCTGGACCTCGGTGGACGGAGTCTGCTGGGAAGAGCTCCCCTGGCAGGTTGGAGGTCTCGCCACAGCGATTGGGGACGAGCATCTCCTGATCCTGGATCGGACCTCGTACCCCGAGATCTGGCGGGCATCGGTCACCGGCGGAAGCGGATCCTGCAGGTGACGTTTCCACGAAGCGGGGCCCACATCCTGGTCGAGTCCCTCCTCTCAGAGGACGTCGACCTCCTCTTCGGCATCCCCGGGGTCGGGACCCTCGCCGTCTACGACGCCTTCGTGGATCACCCCGAGTTGCGACACATCGAGGTCCGGCACGAGCAGTCGGCCATCTTCATGGCCGATGGCTATGCCCGGGCGTCCGGCCGGGTCGGTGTGGCCTTCACCTCCAACGGCCCGGGTGCCCTGAACACCCTCACCGCGATGGCCACAGCCCACAATGACGGTGTGCCGGTCCTCCATCTTCTGAGCGAGAACCCACCGGACGTTCGCAGAAAGGGCAAAGGGCATTTCCACGATATCTCGGACCAATTCGGCGTATTCAGACCGGTCTCGGGGCACGCCGCCCAGGTGATGCTCGCCGATGAGATACCGGCCGCCATCGCCACCGCCTTCTTCGCGCTCCGCAACCGGCGGCCCCGGCCCGCTCTCGTGGAGTTCGCCAATGAGGCGTTCACCACCGCTTCCTCCGCCCCTGTGCACCCCCTCACCGAGCGGGTGGAGCGATACATCGATGGCCAGGCTCTGATGCGAGCCGCCGAAGCCCTGGCAGGCGCCCGTCGGCCTCTGGTTTGGGCCGGTGGGGGCATCGCCACGCCTGAGGCGGCCGCCGCCCTCCTCGCAATGGTCGAGCGGCTCGGGGCGCCGGTGATCACCACCCAGAAGGGGAAGGGGGCAGTGCCCGCAGATCACCCGCTTCATATCGGGAACTGGGCCAACGAGCAGCCGACCCGCGAGCTCATCGCCGATTGCGACGTGTTGCTGGCGGTGGGGACCCGCTTCTCGTATTTCCCGACCGGTGGCTGGTCGCTCCGGCTCCCCGACCGAATCGTCCAGGTCGACCTCGACCCGGCCGAGATCGGGCGCAACTACCGGGTGGAGGCGGGCGTGGTCGGAGACGCCGGATCTGTCCTGAATGCGCTCACTGTCGAGCTCGACCGGCTCGGTCATCAGCCGCTCCAATGGCGGGACGACGAGGTCGCCGAGGTGCTCTCCCGGATCACCGCGGCGGTGGGCACCCCGGTCGAGATCGAGGTGCTGGACCAGATCCGCTCCGCCCTCCCACCCGGGGCCCTGGTGTTCAACGACCCGACGACGATCGCCTTCTGGGCACGCTCTCACTGGAAGACCGACTCACCCAGGACCTGGTTCGTGCCGTCCGGGTTCGGCACTCTCGGTTTCGCCATGCCCGCCTCGATCGGGGCCAGGCTGGCCCGGCCCGACACACCGAGCATCGCCATCATCGGCGACGCCGGGGTCATGTTCACCATCCAGGACCTGATGACCGCAGTCCAAGAGAACGTGCCCGCAATCGTCGTGGTGTTCAACGACGAGGGCTACGGGGTGGAGCGAAGACATCAAGACCATCTCTACGGGCGACGCAGCGGGGTCGACGTGCGTCCCCCTGACTTCGTCGCCCTGGCTCACGCCTTCGGGGCAAGGGGCATCCGGGTCGATGATCTGAGTCGGGTGGGCGACACCGTCGCCTCGGTGCTCGAGGAGGAGGGCCCTACCCTCATCGAAGTCCCCAATCGGTTCAACCATCCGGGGTATGGCTCATTTGGCAGCTACGAAGAAGGAACCAATTGACGACGATCGACATCCACGCCCACGCCATCGTCCCCGACGCCTTGATGCGGATGGCGTCGGCGCACCCCGACCACGGCCCCAGCCTGTTCGAGGACGGTGGGCGCAAGTACCTGGCCTACCCGGGGCGCGAGCGTCTCGGTCCCCTCCCGGAGGGCATCTTCGACCCCGCCCTCCGCCTCGCCGACATGGATCGGCAGCGGGTCGACCTCCAGGTGATCGCCATCCCGCCGCCCAACTTCCACTATCACGTCCCCACGGAAGTCGGCGTCGCCTTCGCTGCCATCCAGAACGACGCTCTCCTCGAGTTGAGCGACACCATGCCGGGCCGATTCCACGTCTTCGCCACCCTCCCGCTTCAGGACATCGAGGCCTCGCTCGCAGAGATCGGCCGTGTCGCCGGGTTCGCCCGGGTGCGCGGAGTGCAGATCGGGTCGAACATCAACGGCACTGACGTCGACCACCACTCCCTGGAGCCGGTGTGGGCCGAGTTGGAGCGGAGGAACCTGCCCGTATGGTTCCACTCCGATCAGCGCTCCATCGCCGGCGCAGAGCGGCTCAACTCCTACTACCTGCAGAATCTGATCGGGATCCCGCTGGAATCGACCATCGCTGCCGCCAAGTTGATCTTCGGCGGGGTGCTCGACCGGCATCCCGACCTGAGGATCGGGTTCACCCATGGCGGGGGGTTCTCCCCTTATCAGATCGGGCGTTGGGAGCATGGTTGGACAGTGCGGCAGGAGCCCCGGGTGAGCATCGACGAGCAAGGCCCGAGGCACTTCTTCGGCATGCTGTACTTCGACAGCCTCACTCACGACCCGTTGTCACTGGAGTTCCTGGGGCGCCGCATGGGCTGGGATCATGTCATGCTGGGCAGCGACTACCCGTTCGACATGGCCTCCACCGACCCCGTCACCGCCGTGGAGGCGATCGATCTCGACGGAGTGGATCGAACCCGGGTCCTGGAAGGGAACGCGAACAGCTTTCTCCGCCCAATCGGCGGTGCGTCATGAGGACGGCTCGGGTCGGGAACCTCGAGGTGTCGGTGATCGGGCTCGGCTGCAACAACTTCGGCCGCGCCCTCGATGCCGATGGCTCGGCCGGAGTCGTCGAGGCCGCCCTCGACGCCGGGATCACTTTCTTCGACACGGCCAGCAACTACGGCGACGGTCAGTCGGAGTCGTTCCTGGCCGCCGCGCTCGGGTCGAGACGTGCCGACGTGGTCATAGCCACCAAGTTCGGAGTGCCAGTGCCGGGATGGCCCGACAGCGGCGGAGCACAGCCGGTCTACGTTCGTCGCGCCATGGAGAGAAGCCTGCGCGGGCTGGGAACCGACTACATCGACCTCTTCATGCTCCATTTCCCCGATCCATTGACACCGATTGAGGACACCCTGGAGACAATGAACCAACTCGTAGAGGAAGGAAAGGTTCGGGAGATCGGCTGCTCCAATTTCGACCCGGCCCAGCTCGGCGAGGCGTTGGACGTGTCGGCACGAGGCGACCTCGCCTCGTTCGTGTGTGACCAGGTCGAGTACAGCATGGTGCACAGGGATCCCGAATCCAACGGGCTGACCCAGACCTGTCTCGAGACCGGGGTGGCCCTGATCCCGTTCTACCCCCTGGCCAGCGGGCTGCTCACCGGGAAGACGAAGCGCGGCGAGGCGCCCCAGGGTCGTCTTCAGATGGACCGCTATCAGAATTTCCTCACCGACGAGAACTTCGACCTGGTGGAGGCGCTGGAGGCCTATTCGAGGGCGCGCGACCTGTCGATGGTGGAGGTGGCGCTGGGCTGGCTCCTGGCCCAGGAAGCCGTCCCCGTGGTGACAGTCGGCGCGACGACTCCAGAGCAGGTGACGGCCAATGCCAGAGGTGCAGATTGGTCGCCGACCGGAGATGACCTGGCGGCGCTGAGGGCGATCACCGGATAGGCGCGAGGATCTCAACCGGATCCGACAACACGCCCCACGCTCACCGGGTCATCGGCGAAACCACGCTGGCTTGCCTCAGTCTCTCCTGCGAACTGCGGCGAGAGCGATGAACCCGGTGGCGAGACATCCGACAACCGGAGCGATGAACACAGCGATCGGGATGCGGGTTGGGTCGGTGCCGGTCACCATCTCCGGGGCTGCGATGCTGGTCACGGCCACCGCCAGCCAAAGGATGGCCACGGCGATTCCAAACGATGGATCAGATCTGACACCGCGGGCGAAGGCGAGGTAGCCGATCGCGATCAACCCCCAGAGCCAATCGATCATCCCGGCCATCGGCAGATGCTCCTGATTGGACCCGGTGACCATGTCCGGTGAGAAGATGCTTGCGGCGAGGACGGAGAGCACGACACTTCCCACCGCTACCAGCCACCAGACGTCCAATCGCTGCTGCATGTGTGAACCCGACAGCTCGGGCCTTGTCTCGGTCAACATGACACTCCCTTCGGTTGACCTCTCGGTTGCCGTCAACGACGGTGACCCAATCATCTGGCGGCACAGGGTGCGGGCACTAGGGCCGAACGGCCTCCGATCCTCGCTCACTGCCCTTTCCGACCAACAGAGTTGGCCCCGCCCCGTGGATCGCATCGAGGACTATCCGCTTGGGGTGAATGCGGCAGATGACTCTCGTCTCCGCAGCTTGCTGCTCCATGGGGTAGACATGCCCGTAGAACCGGGGATGCCGGGTGTAGCTACGGGTCAGACTGTCCAAATGCTCCACGGCGCCGTCGACGACCATTTCGACGGTCCCGCGGATCTCGAGGAAGCGCACCGTGTTGCCTGGGTCGACGATGATGAGGCTGGCCCTCGGATCCCGAACCAGGTTGCGTCCCGCCCGCCTTTCCAGGGTCGTGTTGACCCGAGGGCACTCGCCGTCGTAGTCCACCCAGACCAGGCTGGAATGGGGCCATCCATCCGGCTCCATCGTCGACAGCACTCCACAGATCGGACGGGTCAACAAATCCAGGTGGCTGGACGGGATAGTCGGCAAGCTCATGTGCCACCCGACGGCCTGGCCCAGTCTCGCGCCACGACCTTCTCCGGCCGGATGCGGCAAAGCACGGGGACCTCGGTCTCGGCGAAAGTGACCGGGATCATGTCCCCGAAGTAGCGAACCGGTCTCCCCGCGTACTTGGACGAGATCGAATCCAGATGCTCGAGCGCTCCATCCTCTCTCATCTCGATCACGGTCCCTTGGATCTCGAGATAGCGAAGGGTTTGCCGGGGGTCGTAACAGAGCAGGGTGACCTTCAGGTTGCGCCGCATGTTCCGCTCCTTCCGGAATCCACGCATGGTGCTCACCCGGACGCAAGTCCCGTCGAAGTCGCACCACACCACGGAAGTCTGCGGATGCCCATCGGGCATCACGGTGGTCAGTGCCGCCACCGGTGGGCACTCGATTAGATCTCGATGCGATTCCGGGATCCGGTCCACCCCCGGATCGTGCCTGAGGCCGCCGGCCGGCCCTAGGGCCTAATGACCCGCGTGTGTCCGACACCTATCCCGAATACAGATTCGCCCAATACATGGCGCAGGCGTCTTCGGCTGAGCAGAGACGGACTATCAGTGGCTCCGACGGATCCGCGACCCGAATCATCCATGAGTTGGCTCCTGTTGCGGGGGCGGGGTCCAGGGCGACCTGCTCGTTCCCGAGCGTGACCTCGATCGAGCTGTCCTCCTCGATTGGCACTTCGACCCGGACCTGACCCCTGGCATCCGGGGACACCGACGGTGGCGGGTCCATCGAATCGGAATGGAAACCCCGACACTCCCAGGCAATGTGGGGGACATCGACCATTTCCATCCCGGTGACAACTATGTGGTCGGGTGGGTAGACGCCAAGCGACTCCTCACAGGGTGAGCTGCAGCCGGCACTCAACAGACCGAGCAGCCCGATGCCGACGAGGGGCAGTCGATGGCGGTTCACGGCGAGCCAAAGTAGAAGCTCGATCAGGTTTCTCGAAACTGCGGGGGGCGACCGCGCTATTTCCTCGCCGGTCGGGCAGTCGATCGATATCGACGAGGTTTGCGTCGGCTCGCCACGGCCTCCGTAGCGAGGATGACCAGGACGATCCCTGCCGAGACAACGAACACCGCCATCGCGCCACCGACCGAAGTCATCGCCTCCGGCGCAAACAGCAAAGTGCCGGCCATCACGATCATCACAACACCGCCGATCAGCTTGAGGAGTCTTCCCGCCCGTTCCTCCAGCTTGGTGGCTCGCATGGCGACCACGGCGGCCCCGAACACGATCAGCTCGTCGAGCAGGAACACAACCATGTACAGGGCGAACAAGGGGATGGCGGCAGCGAGCCCCACGTCCTGTCCGCTCAGGAGGTTCGCCCAGAGAAGGGGGTATCCGGCAGTGCAGGGGGTCTCCAGGACGGAGACGCCGACAGCGAGGAGTGCGGTCCCGGCCAGAGCCACCGGCAGGGACTCACCATCGGCGGTCACCGCCCGCATCCTCTGATAGAGGGCGGGCTTAATGCTATCCGAGATGGAGAGAGAGATCCCCCGC
>JBFYOJ010000199.1:0-5909 GCA_041303885.1 Acidimicrobiia bacterium
ATCGGGTGAGATCGACCAGATGGCCCGGAGAGGTCCAGGGCAGGAACGGGAGCCAGGTGGGCCGGATGTGAACTCCCGCCGACCGGACGATATCCACTGCCCGGGCCATGTCCTCGACCGAGTGCCCCTTGTCCAGGATCTCCAATGTGCGCCCATCGGTGCTCTCGAAAGCACTGACCACGAAGAGGACGCCCAGCGAGGCCATGGTCGGCCACAACTCCTCCTGCTGCAGGATGTGCTCGACCTTCACCGTGACATCGAAGGTGAGCTCGGGGTGAGCGGCGTGCGCTTCGCGGAGCAGGTCGATGGAGTACCGCGGTGCGTTGAAGAAGTCCGGGTCCCCGAAAGTGACATGCTCGACCCCGTCGGCGGCAAGCTGGTCGATATCGCCGAGGACGACCTCCTCTCCGACAACCCGCATCCTCCCGTCGTAGACCACGGGGATCGGACAATGACGACAACGGTGCCTGCAGCCGTGTGAGGCCTCGACAGCAGCGGCGCGACGGGCCTCCCCCATCCACTCGAGACGGGCGTATCGATCATGCGATGGGAGCCCGGCTCGATCGGGTACCGCGAAGTCGGAGCGGCCCACATGACTTCTCAACCCCGCCGTTTGCCTCCGAGCGGCCAGGGCGGTCGCCCATGCGACCAGATCCGGCTCGTACTCCCCGACCAGCCGGGCATCGGCCAAACCGTCCTGCGCCCCCTGGCCCACCGCGGCATAGAGGCCGTAGAAGGCAATGGGCAGATCAGGGCGGAGCTCACGGATTCTCTCCGCCATCGAGACGGCGAGACGCATGGCGGTGTGCATCGGGACCGAGAACGCCACAGCATCGACCTGCTCGACGAGGGACTGGTCCCAGTCTTCAACGGCCATGTCGAGGGGGACGACTTCGACTTCGGTCCCGGCCAGGGCAGCCGTGGGTGAGGCGAGGTGAACCGGTTGACGCCCAAGCTCATAGGTGGAGACGAGTAGCAATCTCACGCCGGTGAGTCTATGAATCGCCGCCCGGTAGCCTGATGGTCGTGAGCGCGTACGTCGTGACGGCACAAGGACCGACCCATCACATCGACTTCGGGGGGTCCGGGCCAAGTCTCGTCCTCGTCCATGGTCTGGGTGGGTCGACGACCAATTGGATCGCCGTCGCCCCAGCCCTCACCCGGCATGGGAGGGTTCGCGCCATGGACCTCCCCGGTTTCGGGCTCACCCCGCCCCGCAGCGATTTCCACCTGGAGACACACCGCGATTCGATCGTGGGATATCTCGAAGCGCTCGACTCCCCCTCTCACACTCTGATCGGCAACTCCACCGGAGGCCTGCTCGCCGAGATGGTCGCCGCCTCCCGGCCGGACCTCGTCGACTCCCTGGTCTTGGTCGCGCCGGCCACACCGCCCCGGCTCCCCGACCCCCGTCTCGACTGGCGCACCGCGCTCCGGCTGGCCTTGCAGGCGACGCCGGTCATCGGGGAGGCCTTTGGCAGCTACTACCTCCAGCGCAACACGCCGGAGCAGCTCACCCGCAAGTCCCTCGAGATGATCACTCACAAGCCCGGGCGGGTCCCGGTGGAGGTAATCGAGGCATGCCGGGACATGGCCGCCATCCGTAAGGAGCTGCCCTGGGCCCGCTACGCGACGGCCCGAACCGCCACATCGATCGCTCGCCACTATGCCCGACTCTCCTTCTTCGTCGACATGATCCGCTCGATCGAATCACGGGCCCTGGTGGTGCAAGGTGTGAGCGACCACATCGTGTCGCCGACCGCAGTCGAGTGGATGTGCTCGCTCCGCCCTGATTGGGACTTGATCCAGCTCGACGACACGGGGCACACCCCACAGATGGACGCCCCCCTCAGATTCATGGAGTCGGTGCATCCCTGGCTGGCCGACGCCGGAAGCCAGGTCGCCGCAGTCTGAGCGTCCGGGTTGGCAAGTCCGGCCGCAAACTAGGCTTTGCCCCATGTCAGGCGATCTGAGCCGAACTCTCGGCGACGAGTACGTCAATCAGATGGCGGACTCCGACCCGGTCGAGACCCAGGAATGGATGGACTCGCTGGACGCCGTGGTCTCAGATCAGGGAGCCGACCGGGCCAAGTACCTCGTCGCAAAGCTCCTCGAGCGCGCACACGAGAGCAACGTTGGGATCGCCGGAGCAATCACCACCCCATACATCAACACCATCCCACCCGAGGAGGAGCCGCCGTTCCCGGGTGACGCGGACATCGAGCGCCGGATCCGCCGGTTCATTCGCTGGAACGCTGCGGTCATGGTGATCAAGGCCAACCATCGATCGAAGGGAATCGGCGGGCACCTTTCCACCTTTGCCTCGTCGGCTGGACTCTACGAGGTCGGCTTCAACCACTTCTTCAAGGGGAAGGACGCTCCCGGAGGCGGGGACCACGTCTACATGCAGGGTCATGCCGCCCCCGGCATCTACGCCCGGGCCTTCCTCGAGGGGAGACTGGACGAGGAGCACCTGGACAACTTCAGGTTCGAGATCGGCGGCCACGGTCTTTCCTCCTATCCGCATCCACGGCTGATGCCGGACTTCTGGGAGTTCCCCACCGTCTCGATGGGGCTGGGCCCGATCAACTCGATCTATCAGGCCCGGTTCAACAAGTACCTGCTGAACAGAGGTCTCGACGATACGTCGCAATCGCGGACCTGGTGCTTCATCGGTGACGGGGAGGTGGACGAGCCGGAGACTCTGGGCGCTATCTCGCTTGCCTCGAGGGAGGGGCTGGACAACCTCACCTGGGTGGTCAACTGCAACCTGCAGCGGCTCGACGGCCCGGTGCGAGGGAACGCTCAGATCATCACCGAGCTGGAGGCCGTGTTCCGGGGTGCCGGATGGAACGTGATCAAGGTGATCTGGGGATCGGGTTGGGACGCCCTCCTCGCCCGCGACCACGAGGGCGCCCTGATCAACGTCATGAGCACCACCGTCGACGGCGAGTACCAGCGCTACAAGGCGGAGAACGGTGCCTATGTCCGGGAGCACTTCTTCGGAAAGGACCCGAGGACCAAGGAGATGGTCGCCGAAATGACCGACGACGAGATCTGGGCGCTGCGGCGCGGGGGTCTCGACTTCAGGAAGGTCTACGCCGCCTACAAGGTCGCCACCGAGCTGGCCAACGGCAAGCCGACCGTCATCCTGGCCAAGACGATCAAGGGATGGACCCTCGGCCCCGACGTGGAGGGCCGCAATGCCACCCATCAGATCAAGGAGTTGACCAACCAGCAGCTGATGGGGCTGCGGGCGAGACTGCACCTGGAGAACGAGATACCGGCGGAGTCTCTCGAAGGCGACAAGATCCCTCCCTACTTCCGTCCCGCCCCCGGCACACCGGAGCACGAATACCTGCACGCCAGACGCAAGGAGCTCGGTGGCTATCTGCCGTCGAGGGTCGTCCGGCAAGGCAAGCTGACTCTCCCAACCTCCGAGAGCTTCGCCGAGGTGTACGCCGGCTCGGGCAAGGTGGAGGCTTCGACCACCACTGCGTTCACCCGTCTCCTGCGCGGCCTGGCCAGGGCCGAGGGATTCGGGCGCCATGTCGTCCCCATCGTCCCCGACGAGGCCCGCACCTTTGGCATGGACTCGCTCTTCCGCGAGCTCAAGATCTATGCGTCGAGGGGTCAGCTCTACGAGCCGGTCGACGCCTCGATGATCCTCTCGTACTCCGAGAGCCAGGATGGCCAGATCCTCGAGGAGGGGATCACCGAAGCCGGCTCCCTGGCCTCGTGGATCGCGGCGGGCACGTCCTACGCCAACCGTGGCGTGCCGATGGTCCCCTTCTTCATCTTCTACTCCATGTTCGGCTTCCAGCGTGTCGGCGATCTCATCTGGTCGGCGGCCGACTCACGGGTACGTGGTTTCCTCCTGGGCGCCACCGCGGGGAGGACCACACTCGCCGGCGAAGGTCTCCAGCACCAGGATGGGCACAGTCATGTCCTGGCCACGTCGGTCCCCACCTGCGACGCCTACCACCCGGCGTTCGCCTACGAGGCCGGGACCATCGTCGAGCACGGGTTGCATCGGATGTACGGCGACAACCCCGAGGACGTCTTCTACTACCTGACCCTGTACAACGAGAACTACCCGCAGCCGGCGCGACCGGAGGGTGTGGAACAGGGCATCATGGACGGGCTGTACCGGTGGGCAACGGGCCCGGACCTCGCTGGGCCAAAGATGGCCATCCTGTTCTCCGGGTCGGCCAACCTGGCCGCCCGTCAGGCCGCCAGCGACCTTGCCGAGCACTACGGCATCAGCGCCGAGCTGTGGTCCGCCACCTCGTACAAGAAGCTGCGAGAGGAAGCCCTGATCGTTGACCGGTGGAATCTCCTCCATCCGTCGGAGTCGCCCCGGACCCCCTTTGTCACCCGGGCGCTATTCGCAGTGGGTGGCCCGATCATCGCGGTCACCGACTACATGAAATTGGTGCCCGACCAGGTGGCACGATGGGTACCCGGCCCGTTCGTGACTCTCGGAACAGACGGGTTCGGCCGGTCTGATGCGCGCCAGGCGCTCCGCCGCTTCTTCGAAGTCGATGCCGGCCACATCGTGTCTGCCGCACTGTCGACCCTGTCAGCCCAGGGCCTCGTCCCCAAGGACATGGTCAGAGACGCATTCGACCGCTACCAGATCGACCCCGACGCTCCCGACCCTGCGCACGCCCACTGATGGTCCCCTCCTATCGCGACCTCGTCGAACGGGCAAAGCAGGAGATCGGTGAGATCTCGCCCGAGCAGCTCGAGCCGCGGCGCTCCGAGATCGAAGTGATCGACGTCAGGGAGGCGGGTGAGCACGCCCAGGGCGCCATACCCGGTGCCCGCTTGCTCCCGCGTGGCCTGCTGGAACGCGATATCGCCGGTCTGGTCCCCGATACCAGCAAGCAGATCGTCCTCTATTGCGCCGGGGGTGGCCGGTCCGCCCTCGCCGCCCTCAGCCTCAGGGAAATGGGGTACGACCATGTGACCTCTCTCGCCGGCGGGTTCGACCGATGGAAGGCCGAGGGCAGGGCGTGGAGGACCGGTGAGGGGCTCACCGCCGACCAGCGCGACCGCTATTCGCGCCATGTGCTGCTCCCCGAAGTGGGAGAGAAGGGCCAGACCCGTCTCCTCGAGTCCAAGGTGCTCCTCATCGGAGCCGGCGGGCTGGGCTCACCGGCTGCCCTCTACCTCGCCGCGGCGGGCGTCGGCACCATCGGGATCGTCGACTACGACACCGTCGACGCCACCAATCTCCAGCGGCAGATACTGCACAACGTGGAGCGCATCGGCATGCCCAAGACCGACTCGGCGCGGGAGACTCTCTCGGCTCTCAACCCGGACGTGAAGGTGGTCACCCACAACGAGCGACTCACGGCCGGCAACGCCCTGAAGATCATGGCGGGATACGACATCGTGGTCGATGGCGGCGACAACTTCCCAACCCGGTACCTGGTCAACGACGCCTCCCTGCATCTCGAGACTCCGGTCGTGCACGGGTCGATCTTCCGGTTCGAGGGCCAGGTGTCCGTATTCCATCCCTACCAGGGGCCCTGTTATCGCTGTCTGTTCCCCGAGCCGCCCCCGCCGGAGCTCTCGCCGTCATGCGCCGAGGCCGGCGTCCTCGGGGTCCTCCCGGGGATCATCGGGTCAATCGAGGCGATGGAGGCGATCAAGCTGCTTCTCGGGATCGGTGACCCTCTGACCGGCAGGCTGTTGATCTATGACGCGTTGGAGGAAGATTTCAGCACCGTCAACCTCAGCCGTGACCCGGAATGCCAGGCATGTTCCGACCCGGGCCGGCCGCCCCTGATCATCGACTACGACCAGACCTGTCTTCCGGCCGGGAATGTCGACCGAGCGCCTTCGGCTGTCTGAGCAGATCAGGCTGGCGATCCTCACCCACGCCGCGAACTGCGCCCCGG
>JBFYOJ010000200.1:0-2957 GCA_041303885.1 Acidimicrobiia bacterium
TGTCCCCCACACCACCCCGATCTTCTACGAGATCGAAGGGTTGTCGTGCGGCTATGACCTCGGTGCACCGGTCCTCGCCGGGGTCTACGACCCGCCTTTCGCCTTCACAGGCATCATCCACTCGGTGACAGTCGACGTCTCGGGTGAGTTGATCAAAGACCCCGAAGCCGAGATGGCGAGGGTGATGGCGCAGCAGTAGTCGCAATCCGGCTCGAGCCCTTCCCGGCTCGGGCCGGTTCCATTGACCCCCACTCCACGCGCTCACCGGCCGGTGTTGGTGCGACTTGGCGACGGACTCGACGTTCAGTCAGAAGTGTCGGTCAGGGAAGCTCGCAACCGCTCCACCGATGCGATCAGTTCCTCCCGCTGGCCCGGCGTCATCCTTGACTCCTCCAGACCCAGGATCTCGGTGAGAGCATCGATCCGCCTCGCCACGGCTTCGACATCATCCACCGGGACGGTCAGGCCCGCTCTCCGGATATAGCCGATCACCGCATTCGGAATATTGGGGAGGACACCTTCCCGACCGATCTCGTCGATGGAACCGTTCGACTCGAGCAGAGCCAACACCGGAGCTCGCAAGCCGGCAATCTGGAGCTCGACTCCGAGCTGATCGAGCTCTGCGGCGAGCGCCACCAGCATCTCCGTCCCTGGAATGTCTATCTCGTTGCTCAGGCTGAGGTCGATCAACACGACATCGACGTGGCGGTCGGTGGAGTCGAGAGCACCCTGAACAGCCTCCCGCAGACCTTCGGCGTTGGCAAAGAAGATCCCTTCATCGGGCCGAAGGATCAGCAGCCCGTCTGTGATCAGACCCTCTGGATGATCCAACGAGTTCTTGAACTCCATCGTCCCGGGTAGCCGGACGAGCTCGCTGAGTCGGGTGCTGCTGGCACGAGCCACGAGTGCGATCAGGGACACAACGACGGCCACGAGCAGCCCGGCGAGGACTTCATCGAAGACCAGCACTCCGACAAGAGCCGTCATCGCCAGCCCGTACTCGATTCGATGGACCCGATACAGCCGACGCAGCCCTTCGAGGTTGACCATCCCCGAGACCGCGACGACGACGATTGCCCCGAGCGCAGCCTCAGGGAGATTCCTGAACAGAGGGGTGAGGAACAGGGCCACCAGCGCCGTGGCAGCAGCGGCGACCAGAGCGGAAATCTGCGTCCTGCCCCCGGCGGCGTCCGAAGCCGCCGACTTGGAGAGGCTGGCTCCAATGGGGAATCCCTGGAAGAGCCCCGCTCCGAAGTTGGCCATGCCGAGACCGATCAGCTCCTGGTTCTCATCGATCCTGTAGCCGTGCTTGGAGGCAAAGCTCCTGGCCGGTCCGATCGCCTCGGCGAACACGAACAGGGTGAGAGCCACCGCCCCGGTGAGCAGTGCACCGAGATCGGCCAAGGTGATGTCGGGGATCTGCGGCGCGGCCAGGCCCGCCGGGATCTCGCCGACGACCTCGACGCCACGCGCATCGAGGCCGAACACCGTGACGACGAGGATCCCGTACACCAGCGCCACCATTGCAGCCGGTATGCGATGAAACCACCTCTCGACGATGAGCATCAGAACCGCTGTGCTCAGCCCGACGATGAGCGTGGTCAGATGGGTTTCGGGTAGGTCGCGAATCAATTCGATCAGACGCTCGATCGTGTTGCCCTCGCCCGATTCGAGACCAAAGATCTTGGGAAGCTGCTTCACCGCGATGTTGATCGCCAAACCGGAGACGAATCCGATGAGCACCGAGTGAGAGAAGAACCGGGCGATCCGACCCAGCCGAAACAAGCCGGCCAGGACAGAGACCAGACCGGTGAGCAGGGCAAGCCCGGCTGTCAGCGCGATGAACTCGGTCGAGTCTGGCGCCGCAATGTCGCCGATGATCGACGCCGACATGACTGCAACTCCGGACGACACCGCCACCACCAACTGACGTGAGGTTCCAAACAAGGCGTACAAGAGCAGGGCGACCGGAGCTGCGTAGAACGCCGCCTGAGGTGGGACCCCGGCCAACTCGGCATATGCCATTCCCTCCGGGACCAGCAACGCCATGATCGTGATCCCGGCGATGAGGTCGGAGCGAAGCCAGTTTCGCTGGTAACCCGGAAGCCAGGAGGTGATCGGCACGAAGCGCTTCATCGAATCACAACCAGCCCAGCCAAGGAGCGGGGACCCCGGATTGCGGTCATGTCGCCCCGGCGCGCTTACCGAGCCAGCGGGCAGTCGGCAACAGGACCAGTGGGAGTATCACAGAGCCGACCAGGATATAGGGAAGGGTCATTGTGCCGGAGAAACTGACCGTGGCCACCAGAACCGCGGCCGCCACGTTTCGCTGCGCCGTGCCCAGCCCCATGACGCTGCGGGTGGCCCGGTCCCGGCCGCCGAGAGCGAGGCCTATGAGAAGGGACCCGACCACGAAGACCACCAAGGCGAGAAATCCGTAGGAGCCGATGAGATCGATGATGTTCGAGATGTTCATCCCCAACCCGACGACCAGCAGGATCAGCACCGAGACTCCAGAGATCTTGCTCGCCACCGGAGCCCAGTGCTCGGCCGATTCCTGATCGTTCGACCTGATCAACAACCCGATGACCAGAGGAACCACCATGGTCACCACCAACGACTTGATCAGCGACCAGGCATCCACCTCGGCACCGGGGAGAAGCAGCGGAACCACGATCGGTGCATAGACGATGGTCACCATCATTAGGAGGAACATGAGGCCGACCCCCAGCGGGATGCTCCCCTTGGCCATCTGCACCTCCTTGGGGAGGAACGGCGCTCCCGCCACGCAAGCGAGGATCAAGAGCCCGATCTCGAGCGGCTCGTCGAGGGGGAGCACCCTTGTGATCCCGTAGGCGAGTAGCGGCACCAAGACGAAGTTGGCCAACAGGGCCAGGACCACCAGACGAAGGTTGCGGAGCGGCTCCAGGATCTGGCTCATGGTGAGACTCAAACCC
>JBFYOJ010000201.1:0-6801 GCA_041303885.1 Acidimicrobiia bacterium
GAGCGGATGAAGCTCCTCGGGGCAAAGGTGGCTCCGGTGATCACCGGGGATGCCACGTTGCGAGCTGCGATCAACGAGGCGTTGAGGGATTGGGTCAGCCAGCCCGAGACCACTTACTACCTGCTCGGGTCGGCGGTGGGCCCGCATCCTTATCCATGGCTGGTGCGTGAGCTGCAGTCGGTCATCGGGCGGGAGGCGAGACAACAGATGCTCGCCGGGGCGGGACGCCTTCCCGACGCCGCCTTCGCCTGTGTGGGTGGCGGTTCCAATGCGATCGGGCTGTTCCATCCGCTGCTCGACGACCCGATCGAGCTGATCGGAGTCGAGGCAGGGGGGGCCTCCCCGGAGTTGGGCCACAACGCCGCGACCATCAGCCTCGGCACTCCTGGAGTGCTTCATGGCAGCTACTCGTACCTCCTGCAGGACGAGGCAGGACAGATCCAGGAGACGCACTCGGTGTCGGCCGGGCTCGACTACCCCGGTGTCGGTCCCGAGCACTCGTGGCTGGCCGAGACCGGGCGGGCCCTGTATGAGCAGGCCACGGACGACGAGGCCCTCTCCGCGTTGGACGAATTGGGCAGGCTGGAAGGCATCCTTCCGGCACTCGAGTCGAGCCACGCCCTCGCCGGCGCCAGACGTTGGCTGGACTCGCGCTCCGGTACCGTCGTGTTGATCGGCCTCTCCGGCCGTGGTGACAAAGACATCGACATCCTGGCCGGTCTGAGGCGATGAGCGCCTCGCTGGCCGGAGCGGCCACTTTGGAGTCAAGGCTGGCAGGTGCGGACTCCGCCATCGTCCCCTATCTGACCGGTGGCTTCCCGACGATGTCCGGGTTTGGCCAGGCGCTCGTCGGATTGTCCGAGACCTCGATCGCGGTCGAGATCGGGATCCCGTTCTCCGATCCGATGGCAGACGGGGCCACGATCCAAGAGTCGAGCCGGATCGCCCTTGAAGGCGGGGCAACCCTCGCCTCGATCGTCGCTGCGATCGAGCAACTCCCACCGTTGCCGTCGGAGCTGGTGGTGATGAGCTATCTCAACCCCCTTCTTGCCTATGGTCTCGAAGACCTGGTGCCGCGTCTATCCGACGCGGGCGTGGCTGCCCTGGTCATCCCGGATCTGCCCTTCGAGGAGTCGGCCGGATTGCGGGAGGTCGCCGGGGCGAGCGGTATCGGCCTGGTCCAGCTGGTCAGCCCGGTTACCACCGTGGACCGGCTCGCAATGTTGGGAGCGGTGTCGGAAGGCTTCACCTACGCCGTCACAATGACCGGGACGACAGGGGGGAGCACCGGGATCGGCTCGGATGTGACCGGCTATCTGGACGCGGTCAGATCGGTCTCCCGGGCCCCGGTCCTGGCCGGTTTCGGGGTGAGGACGGCCGATCAGGTTCGGGCCCTGGCGCCACACTGCGACGGTGTGATCGTCGGTAGCGCCCTGGTGGAGGTTCTCGCCGCGGGAGAGGATCCCGTGGCCTTTGTCGAGGGCCTGCGCCCGTGATCGCGACACTCTCGGATCGGTGCACCCTCACGGAGAAGGCCGCCATCTTGCGCTTCATCGAAGGCCACGGACTGAGGGTTCACGTCGGCGAGGCGGGGGCAACCACCATCGTCAGCATCATCGGCGACCCTGAGCCTGGCATCGGCGAGACCATTGCCGGGCTGCCCGGGGTGGCGACGGTCAGCCTCGACGCCCCCAGTTACCCCTTTGTCGCCCGAGAAGCGCGCACCGCTCCGAGCACGGTCAAGGTCCGTGACGTGCTGATCGGTGGCCGCGGAGTGGTGGTCATGGCTGGGCCATGCTCCGTCGAGTCCGAAGAGCAGCTGCTGGTCATCGCCCGGGCCGTGGCCAAGGAGGGGGCAACCCTTCTCCGCGGCGGAGCCTTCAAGCCGAGGACCTCCCCGTACAGCTTCCAGGGGCTGGGGGTGAGGGGTCTGGAGCTTCTCTCCACGGCACGGGAGGAGACCGGCCTCGGGGTCGTGTCGGAGGTAGTGGCCCCTGAGGACATACCGCTGATGAATGGCCACGTCGACATGCTCCAGGTGGGAAGCCGGAACATGCAGAACTTCCGTCTTCTCTCGGCAGTCGGAGAGCAACCCACCCCGGTTCTGCTGAAGCGAGGCTTGATGTCGACGATCGAGGAGATGCTTCTCGCTGCGGAGTACATCGTCGGAGCCGGCAACCCCAGAGTCGTTCTCTGCGAGCGCGGGATCCGGTCATTCGAGACCGCCACCAGGGGCACGCTCGACATCAGCGCAGTACCGGTCCTCAAGGAGCGGTCACACCTTCCGGTCATCGTCGACCCGAGTCACGCCGCAGGCAAGCGATCGCTGGTGCCCAGCCTCGCTGCTGCAGGGGTCGCGGCCGGAGCCGACGGTCTTCTCATCGAGGTCCACGACCGCCCGGACGAAGCCCTCAGCGACGGTCCGCAGAGCCTCACCCTGGAGGGGTTTGCCGCGACCATGGAAACCGTTGCCAGGGTGGCATCGGCCCTCGACCGCCCTCTCACGACGTTGTAGGAGCGGGCTCCTTCGTATGTTGTTCAGGTTCTACTGCGCAGGCGGAGTCGATGCATCTTTGAACATCTCCCCGATGGCGGCGACGCTGCCCAGGACACCGCTCGTGTCCAGCGGGAGGAAGATCTTGGTCGCCTGGCCGTTGGCCACCGCCTCCAAGGCCTGGAGATAGCGAATGGCGACCAGATCCGGAGTCGGGTCACCGGTGTGGATGGCCCGAAACACGCGCTCGATGGCCTGGCCCTCACCCTCGGCCACGGTGAGCTTCTGGTACTGCTCGGCGTCGGCGACTCGTTTGATCGCCTCTGCCTGGCCTGTGGCCTCTAGAATCTGGCTCTGCTGGACTCCTTCGGCCCGGAGCACGGCGGCCGCCTTGGCGCCCTCGGCCTCGGTGACTTGGGCGCGCCGATCGCGTTCTGCCTTCATCTGACGGTGCATGGCGTCGGTGACGTCGGCGGGCGGCTCGATCCGCTGCAACTCGACGCGAACGACGCGGACGCCCCATTTGTCCGTGGCATCGTCCAGGATCTGGCGGAGCTTGGCGTTGATCACCTCACGAGAGGTGAGAGCTGCATCGAGATCGAGGTCGCCGACCACGTTTCTCAGGTTGGTCTGGGCCAGCTTGGTCGCGGCCAGGATGAAGTTCCCCACGTTGTACTGCAGCTTCACCGGGTCGGTCGCCTCGTAATAGATCACCGCGTCGACCGTCACCACCACGTTGTCCTTGGTGATCACCTCCTGCGGTGGAACGTCCACGACCTGCTCTCGCATGTCGACCTTGGTCAGACGCTTGACGAAGGGCATCACCCAGCGCAGACCTGAGTCCACCGTCCGCTGATATCGCCCGAGGAACTCGATGAGCCCCTTCTCGAAGGGTCGCACCACTCTGAATCCGGCTGCGGCGATGAGAATCAGCGCCAGTGCCAGGACGGCGAACAGGATTACTACGGCTTCCATCTTCCTTCCTTTCTCCTAGAGCTCTATCTGGCCGGCCATGTCAGGTGCCCGTTTCCAGCGGCTCGACGACGAGCCGCGCTCCTCGAACGCCGGTGACGATGATCTTCTGACCGGCGGCGATCGGCTGGGGCGCCACTGCCCGCCATTCCTCGGATTCGACCTTCACCATCCCCGCGCCATGCACCGGGTCGATCGCCTGGATCACCACACCGTCCATCCCGACCCATCGGTTGGCTCCCACCCTCGGCTGCTCCCCTTCGTCCTGCCGGGTGATGAATCGGCGCAGATAAGCGAGCGAGAACACAGATACCCCGAAGAAGACGAGCCATTGGGCGAGCACTGCCGAGCCCGCCCAGGCGAGGATCGCCGCCGCCCCTGCGCCGATCGCGAAGGGAAGGAGGAAGAATCCCGCGGTGAAGATCTCCCCGATCGCCATCACGATGGCGAAGATGGTCCACATCCAGCGCCAGACCTCGTTGTCCACGTCGTTACCTCCTTGTCCTGCGACCGCAACGGCGGCAATCACCGCGCTCATGCCAACTCCAAAGAGGAGCAGGTCCCTTCTGGTCTTTCTCGTCGTCTTCGCCTGCCCGCTCTGAACTTCCTGCCAGCTGGCCATCGAGCTCCGCCGCTGTCGATATGTGGCGGCCCAGCTCTCCGCGAATGTCGCCGGGTCGGTCCCGACCACCTCACCTGCTCCCCGCCCATCGGCAGCTGCCTCGGCGAGATGCTGCTCCAGTTCGGAGCGCATCTCGGCGACGGCCGCCCTGGGGACTCCAGTCTCGAGCCAGTAACGCTCGATGCGATCGACGATATCGGGTTCACTCACGGCCGTCTCCATCGAGCACCTCGTCCACGGAATCCCGGAACGCCACCCAGTCGTGGCGCCATTGCTCTAACGCCGCCCGACCGGGTCCCGACATCCGGTAGTACTTGCGGGCCGGCCCCTCGCTGCTCTGGACCAGATAGCTCTCGATCATCCCCTGTTTCTGCAGCCGGGAGAGCAAGGGGTAGATCGACCCCTCACTGGCCAGGTTCAGCCCCCGCGCCTTGAGCTTGTTGACCATCTCGTAGCCATACGACGCCTCTTCGGCGATTATCGACATGAGGCACATGTCGAGGACGCCGTGCAGCAGCTGTGTCGCCCGATCCTGCTCGGTACTCCTAGGTACCATGCAAAACATACTACCAGGCGCGACTTGAATCTAATAGAGCAAGGCGCGTTGGCAGCGGCTTCAGTGGTTGAGACCGTCCCGGATCTCCCTGAGCAGCAAAACCTCCTCGGTCGGCTCTGCCGGGGGCTGCTCGCTCTTCATCCGGTTGTAGGCCTTGATCACCAGGAACATGACGAAGGCAACGATCACGAAGTTGATCACCGCAACCAGGAACGATCCGACGTTGATGCCGCCAGGCGCCCATTCGGCGAGGCTCTCCACCGAGAAGATCTTGGCGATGATCGGGTTGATGATGTCGTTGGTCAGACTGGTGATCACCGCCGCGAAGGCGAAGCCCATCACGAAGGCGACAGCGATGTCGACCAGGTTCCCCCTGTTGATGAAGTCCCTGAACTCCTTGATCATCGGCCGTTGCTCCTTCGCACCGGTTCCGACTCTATAGGAAGCAGCCGGTCGTCGTGCCATCCTTCGCCGAGTGAGCTTCAACCATCCCAGGACCGCTGCCTTGCGGGATCCCGATCTCCCCGAGGTCGCCACGCTGCTGAGTTCGCCGGCTCCGGAGCCGATCCACGCCGTGGTCGAGGGCACCGGGGGCCGGGTGTCCGATGCGCAACTACTCGGTGTCACCTGGTGGCCGGGTCTCAGCATCACCACCCGCCATCGAATCTCAGTCGTCGGCGGGGAGCTCGAAGGATTGTCGACCTTCGTCTGTGTGGCGGGTCGTATCCCCGACGGCGCTCTGGTCGTGGAAGGTGAGACAGGCCGGCTGGGTGTGTGGAGGGTTCCGCACGATCCCAGCCTGCCCGGATTGGTGGCGGCCTTGAACGATCGGCGGGCAGCGCAGCTCCTCCGCGATCTCGGCGGGTCATCGGAGAAGGTGACGACCAGGCTGGTCGCCTATCGGCCGGGACGGCGCGCTGTTGTGGCGGTCGCAGGCGCCGAAGAGGGTCTCTACTTCAAGTTGGTGCGTCCCAAGAAGGTCGAGGCGCTCCATCGCGCGCATCAGACCCTCGCCGCGTCATTTCCGGTTCCTACCAGTCACGGCTACTCCGCCGATCTGGGCCTGATCGCCCTTCAGGCGGTCAAGGGTCGGACGCTGCGCCACGTGCTCGAGGATCCGAGCCTCGACCTTCCGAGCCCGGCAAGCATCGTCGACCTGGTGCGCCACTTCCCTTCACCGCCGTCAGGACAGGAGGCGCCATCGCCGATCGGGAGGCTGCCCGACACCGGCCGTCTCCTCGCCGCCATATGCCCCGAGCTGGCAACTCGGGTCGACGACCTGATCACGGCAATCGGGCCCGAGACAACGCCAGCGGCGATACCCAGCCACGGTGACTACTACGAGTCTCAGCTTCTGGTCGAAGGCGGGGAGGTGGTGGGGCTGCTCGACGTCGACACCTATGGATGGGGGCGGCCGACCGATGACCCGGCCACAATGCTCGGTCATCTCGCCATCTGGGCCCCGATGAGCGGTCAGCCGGAACGGGTGCGCGATCTTGGCTCCAGGCTGATCAGGGTGTGGGACGAACTGGTAGACCCGATCGAGCTTCGGCGTGCCACTGCGGCGACGGTGCTCTCGCTGGCCACCGGCTCGTTCCGGGTGCAGACCGCAAACTGGCCCGAGGAGACGGAGCACCGCCTGGTCATCGCAGAGGAGTGGATGAAGAGTGTCGGCGAGATTTGATGAGAGGAGTCTCATCCTGGTCTCAGGTTGATCTAAGCCCGGTGCGGGAGGATATGGGCACGAACCCCAAGGAGGGACCAGTATGCAGACCAAGGATCAAGGCAATCGTTCCAGGAACTGGAAGGTGGTGGCGGCTGTGACCGCCGCGTCCGCCCTCGGCCTCAGTGGCCTGGCTCTGGCTGGCCCCGATGACGCGGGGGCAGCTCCTGACCCGATCGATCTGACCGACAAGAAGTCGATCACCGAGGTGACCGTTGCCAGGTCGACGTCGACCACGCTGGCGGATCTCGGCATCCAGGTCGAGACTCTCCAGAGCATCGAGACCATCCAGAGCGCCAACTCCCCATTCGACGAACAGTCCCCGGTCTCGGCCCAGTCCCCGGTCTCGGCCCAGTCCCCGGTCTCGGCCCAGTCCCCGGTCTCGGCCCAGTCCCCGGTCTCGGCCCAGTCCCCGGTCTCGGCCCAGTCCCCGG
>JBFYOJ010000202.1:0-19659 GCA_041303885.1 Acidimicrobiia bacterium
ACGGGCCGCCTCCGGGATCGGGTGCTCTGCGAAGAACCCCTTGACGTCTGTCGCCACCTCGGGTTGTGACAGGGCGGGCAGCCCTTCCACCACCCTGCGCCTTGTCATCCCGGGCATCGCCTCGAGAACCTGGTCCCAGCGGGTGCGGGCACTCCGCCATACCGAAGGCCCGGAATCGCCGCCCAGCAGTCGGGCGAACACCCAGAAGCCGTCCTGAGTCCGTATATCGCCCTCGACGATCTTGTCCATCGTCGCCACAGCGAGCTCCTCCACCTGGACTCCGGCCACTGAACGCAGATAGCGGACCTTTTCTGTCGGCGCAGGTGTCTTCTGGTAGGCCGACCAGAGGGTCTCGTACTCCTCGGACCCACCGTGATGTGAGTAGACGGCCAATGCCGCAGTGCACACCTCAGGGTCGAACTCGGCGCCTTCGATGACCTCTATGGCCACTTCCCGGGCCTTGGCGACCGTCCCGGCGTCGTTGCCGAGATTGCCCATTGCGGCGATCAGGTCTCCACGCAATTTCCGGGTCAGGTCGGTCTCGTCGTCGGATCCCTCCCAGCCGAGTCTTGCCATGGCCGGTCCGAGCAGCTTGCGGACATACTCCTCGAAGGCGAGCCTTGTCTCCTCCTCGAGGGCGTGATGCTCCAGGGACCGGAGCCCGCCGACGACTATCGACCAGATGGCATGCTCGGTCTCCTCGCCGAAGTTACCGACGAGGTCGAGGAAGTCCGATGCCGGCAGCTGCGCCGAGCGGACCATTGCCCAGGTGTCAGACACGAGGCAGTAGCGCTCGATGTCGTCGAGGGTGTCGAGATGGCGCAGTAGCCCGGCGAACAGGTCCTCGGCATAGCGGGTCCGGTAGAACCCGTGCCCGCCGGCGTTGGCCACCACGTACTCCACCTGACCCTCGATCGGGACTGTCATCTCGTCCTCGGTGAGGAGCACCTTTTGCGCAAAAGGCTTGCTACCGACGATGCCCCGCAACTGGATCGGGACGTCCCAGATGGTGCTGTCCGTCTCATCCGGGATGGCGAAATACCTGCGCTGGGCCAGCTGTATCCCTTCGGGCACCACTCTGACATCGATCTGGGGGAAGCCCCTTTGATACACCCATGTGTCCATGATCTCCCCGACCGGCCAGTCCGACGCCCCGTCCAGACCCTCCCACAGATCGCTGGTCACCGTGTTGGCGTACTCGTGCTTGCGCAGGTAGTTGCCCACTCCGGTGCGGAACTCCTCCTCGCCGATGAATTGCTCGATCATCCGCAGGACGGCCGAGCCCTTGCCATAGGTGATGGCGTCGAACATCTCGTCCACCTCGGCAGGGGAGTTCACCTCGAACTCGATCGGCCGGGTCGTGGCCAATTGGTCGGTGCCCATCGCCCAGGGGATCTCCAGGTTGTTGAACGCCAGCCAGCGCTTCCACTCGGGCTTCATGGCATCGGTCGCCTTCAACTCCATGAAGCTGGCGAACGCCTCGTTGAGCCAGGCACCCTCCCACCATTTCATCGTGACCAGGTTGCCGAACCACTGGTGGGCGATCTCGTGGCCGATCACATCCAGGCAGGCCTGCAGCTCGCCCTGGCTCGCCTTGGCCCGATCCAGGATCAGGTAGGCGTCTCGATAGGTGATCAGTCCCACGTTTTCCATGGCCCCGGCGGCGAAGTCGGGTATCGCGATATGGTCGAGCTTGTTCTCGGGGTAGGGGATCCCGTAGTAATCCGCCAGATACTCGAAGCAGAAGACGGCGTTCTCCAGGGCCACTTCGGTGAGATGGAGGTTGCCCTTGGGCACGATGACCCGTATCGGCACGCCGCGCACCACGGCCGGCTCGGTTGCCTCGAACGGCCCGACGATGAAAGCGAGCAGGTAGGTCGACATCTTCATGGTCGGCGCGAACTCGAATCTCACCCGCCCGTCCTCAAGCCGGGTGCGGTTCAGCTCCGGACCGTTGGAGTAGGCCTCCAGACCGTCGGCGACGGTCATCGTGGTCTTGAAGGTTGCTTTCAGGTCCGGCTCGTCCCAACAGGGGAAGACCCGACGGGCATCGGTGGCCTGGCACTGTGAGGTGGCAATCACGTGCTCATTCCCGTCCCCGTCGCGGTAGATCGATCGATAGAGACCGCGAAGCTGGTCGTTGATGATCCCCGAGTAGACGACGTCCAGGCTGTAGGTGCCGGGTGTGACCCGCTCGGCGAGGGTCAGGGTCGCCCGGTCGAACTCGTCGTCGTGCTCGATGTTCATGATCGCCGTCTCGGTGCCCTCGCCCCTGAGGACGACCGACGTCATCTCTATCTCTGCAGAGTTGAGGACGATTCGGTCGAGCGGTTCGGTCACACCGACCCGGATCGACACCTGGCCCTGGAAGGTGAATGTGTCGAGGTCGGGCTCGAGGTGGAGTTCGTAGTGGACCGGAATCACATTCCGGGGCAGGCGAAACGGGTTGTCGGACAATTGGGCCCCTTCGGTAACGGTTGTCTCGATGGTACCGACCAGGTCAGGATCGCCCCAACGCGGACTGACATTGAACAGACACCCGCACCGCTTACCCTGAGCCTGTGCGCGATCGCTCCACCGTCCTGATCTCGATCAACGGCCCCGATGGGCCGGGGATCTCGGCCGGGCTCATGAAGGTCCTCTCCGATGCCGACGTCGAGATCTATGACGTCGAGCAGATCGTGGTTCGCCGTCGGCTGACGCTCAACGTCCTGATCGGGGTTGCCGGGGAGAAAGCCACCATTCGTGACGTGCTCTTCTTTGGCTGGGAGCGAGGGCTGCATGTCGAGTTCGAGGTAGTCGACGACACACCCACTCCAACGCGTCCCCTTTCTGTGGTGACCGTGATCGGCATGCGGGTGGGGCCGGAGGACTTCGGCGCGGTTGCCTCGGCGATCGCCGATGGCGGGGGCAACATCGATCGCATCTTCCGACTGTCCCGCTACCCGGTCGTCAGCTACGAGCTCATGGTGAGCAACGGCGATCTCGACAAGGTGCGGGAGAACCTGGTTCGTGCCGCCGCCGACCGGCCGATCGACGTGGCCATTCAACGAGAGGGTCTGGAGCGACGGGCCAAGCGAATGGTGGTGATGGACGTCGATTCGACGTTGATCCAGGACGAGGTGATCAACCTGCTCGCCCGAGAGGCTGGGGTCGAGGAGCAGGTGGCCGACCTGACCCGTCAGGCGCTGAACGGGGAGATCGACTTCGAAGCGGCTCTCCGAGAGCGGGTCAGCCTGCTCAAGGGGCTGGATCAGACGGCGATCACCCGGGTACACGAGAACATCACACTGACCAGTGGCGCCCGCACCTTCATCCGCACCCTGAAACGACTGGGCATGGTCACCGCCATCGTCTCGGCCGGCTTCACCCGCTTCACCGATGTCCTCGCCGCCGACCTGGGCATCGACTACTCGCTTTCGAACACACTGGAGATGGTCGACGGGGCGCTCACCGGCGACCTGGTGGGAGAGTTCGTGGACGGCCCGAAGAAGGCGTCGTTCCTCAGGTCGATTGCCGAGGCAGAGGGAATCCCGCTCTCGCAGGTGGTCGCGGTCGGGGATGGAGCCAACGATCTGGAGATGCTGGCTGCCGCCGGTCTCGGCATCGCGTTCAACGCCAGGCCGGTGGTGCGGGAACGGGCCGATACCGCTATCTCGGTCCCCTACCTCGACGCCATCCTGTTCACGATGGGGATTCGCCGTCAGCACGTGGAAGAGGCTGATGCCGCCGACCCGTCCTATCAGGTCGGGGAGCGGATCGAGATCCCCGGCACACCGCCTCTTTGATAGCTGGCCGACTTCGGCCGAGACCAACCCTAAGCATGCGACGCTTCAAGGGTTCGCAATTGGCCAGTCTCGGCCGAACAGACGCCGGTCGGCCGGGGCAGCCGCGCCCGCTTGCCGGCAGACCTCGGCTGAGACCGCTGTCGACTGATGCCGCTTCAGCCGATCCACTCGTGATGAAAGAACTCACCACGGGGACGGTCGACCCGCTCGAAGGTGTGGGCGCCGAAGAAGTCGCGCTGCGCCTGGATCAGGTTGGCGGGGAGACGCTCCGATCTCATCGCATCGAAGTAGGCGAGGGCGCTCGAATAGGCGGGTGCCGGTATCCCCGCCGCCACCGCCCCGGCTACAGCCCTGCGCCAGGATGTCTCGGCCTCGCCGAGGGCGCCTGCGAAGAAACCGTCCTCGATCATGTCGGGTAGGTCTGGCGTCCGCACATAGGCGGCAGTGATGTCCTCGAGGAAGTCGGCCCGGATGATGCAGCCCGCCCGCCAGATCGATGCGATCGTCCCCAGGTCGAGATCCCAGGCGTGCTCCTCCGACGCTGCGCGCATCAATCGGAAGCCCTGGGCGTAGGAGATGATCTTCGAGGCATAGAGGGCGCTCTCGATGTCATGGGTGGTCACGGATCCGAGAGTGCTGAGAGGAGTGGTGTAGATGCCGGCCGCCCGCCGACGGGCCTCCGGGTCCGAGCTCACCATCCGGGCATACACCGCCTCGCCGACCAGGGTCGTCGGCTGACCCAGGTCCATCGAGGAGACGACGGTCCATTTCCCGGTCCCCTTCTGCCCGGCAGCGTCGAGGATGAGGTCGACGATCGGCCGGCCTTCCATCTTGGTGGCGAGGATCTCGCTGGTGATCTCGATCA
This sequence comes from Acidimicrobiia bacterium, assembly GCA_041303885.1. Lineage (GTDB taxonomy): Bacteria > Actinomycetota > Acidimicrobiia > Spongiisociales > ZC4RG35 > JARDZU01. The sequence goes on from JBFYOJ010000202.1 coordinate 4,654, forward strand.
GATACGAGCGGAGCCGCCCCTCGTTCCACCCGGCGAAGACCTTCGACATCTCTTCCGGGCTCAGACCGAGGCCACGACGCATCAAGTCGAACGCCTCGGCGATCACCTGCATGTCGCCGTACTCGATGCCGTTGTGGACCATCTTCACGAAATGCCCCGCGCCTCCGGGGCCGATCCACTCACAGCAGGGCTTGCCGTCAGGAGCTCTGGCCGCGATCGCCTTGAGCATCGGCTCGACGTGGTCCCAAGCGGCCCGGCTGCCCCCGGGCATGATCGACGGGCCGTGTCTGGCGCCTTCCTCACCACCGGAGACCCCCATGCCCAGGTAGTGCATGCCACGGGACTCGACCAGCTGCTGCCGACGGTCGGTGTCGGTGTAGAGCGAGTTGCCGCCGTCGATGATGATGTCGCCTTCCTCGAGATGGTCGAAGAGGCTCTCGATCACCTTGTCCACTGCGGCGCCGGCGGTCACCATCAGGAGCAGGGTCCTGGGTCGTACGAGCATCCCGGCCAGGTCTTCGATCGAGCGGGCGGGCCGGATCCCCATGTCCCCGGCCTCACCGGAGAGGAACTCCTCGGTGACGGTCGCGGTCCGGTTGTGCACCACGACCTCGTGTCCCCGATCTGCGAGGTTGAGGGCGAGGTTGGCGCCCATCACCCCCAAACCGATGACGGCGATATCAGCCTTGTCACTCATCCGATTCGAGAGTACCCGATTCCCGGTTGGCCCCCGTAGGGCGCCAAGGACACCTAGGCTCGCCCGCCGTGGAGACCAGAATCGGAGTCGATGTCGGTGGATCCGGAGTGAAGGCCGGAATAGTCGACATCGAGTCGGGCGAGTTGGTCAGTGATCGGCTCAGGCTGGACACGCCTCAGCCATCGACGCCGGATGCGGTTGCCGCTGCCATCAAGGAGTTGGTCGACCAGCTGGACGCCCCGGGGCGAATCGGCGTCGGATTCCCCGCGGTGGTTCGCCACGGCTGGGTCTCCACGGCCAACAACATCGATCAGACCTGGATCGGTGTCAATGCTCTCGAGGTCTTCGAGCCGGTGGTGGGCCGGGAGATCCGGATGATCAACGACGCCGATGCGGCGGGCATTGCCGAGTTCCGCTACGGGGCGGCAAGAGACGAGATGGGGAAGGTCCTCGTTCTCACCTTCGGCACCGGCATAGGCAGCGCACTTCTGCTGGATGGCGTCCTCGTGCCCAACATCGAGGTCGGCCAGCTCGAGCTGAACGGATACCGCCCCGCCGAGAGGCACTACTCGGCGAAGTCGAGACGTGCCGAGGGTCTCAGCTGGGATGAGTGGGGGGCGCGAGCTCGCGAGTTCGTGATCCTGGCGCGGGAGGTGTTCAGCCCGGACCTCATCGTCATAGGGGGTGGGATATCCCGTTCCTGGGATGAGTTCGCCCGCCATGTCACCTTCGCCGAAGTGAGGACGATCCGAGCTGCCCTGGTCAACAACGCCGGCATCGTGGGCGCCGCTGCCCTCGCCTTCAGCGACTGAACTCGGCGAACTGGGCTCGAGCTGTCTCCGGGATCCTGACTTCGAGGATCATCCCGTTGTCGTCGTCCTTCTCCTCGATGACCTCGCCGACTCGATAGGCGGCGGCGACGAGGTCTCCCCGGCTGTACGGGATCTCCAGTGTGAGTGTGATCATCGTCCGCTCCACGAGCTCGCCGACTCTGACGAGGAGCTCCTCGAGCCCGATGTCCTTGGTGGCGGAGATGATGACGCTGTCCGGATACAGATTGACCAGGCGACTACTCGCCTGGTCCGAGATCAGGTCGGCCTTGTTGAACACCAGCAGCTCAGGGATCCCTGCTGCTCCGATCTCTTGAAGCACCTCCCGAACCGCTGCGATCTGACCGCCCGGATCCTCGTCACTGCCGTCGACGATGTGGAGCAAAAGATCGGCCTCGGCCACCTCGGCGAGGGTCGATTGGAACGCCTCGATCAGGTGGTGGGGGAGCCGCCGGACGAAGCCGACGGTGTCGGCGAACAAGACCTGCCGATGGTTGGGGAGGTCGAGTCTCCGGACTGTCGAGTCGAGAGTGGCGAAGAGGCGGTCCTCCACCAGCACGCCGGCATCGGTCAGTGCGTTGAGCAGAGTCGACTTGCCTGCATTGGTGTAGCCGACAATGGAGACCTGAGGGATCTCGGCGCGCTTTCTCGCCTTACGCTGGGTCTCCCGGTGACGAACGGTCTCCTTCAGCTCTCGTTCCAGCTTGGAGACACGCTGCAGGATCCGGCGTCTGTCGGTCTCGAGCTTGGTCTCGCCGGGCCCTCTGGCCAGGACACCGGCACCCTGCTGGGAGAGGCTCTTACCCTGCCCGCGCAAACGGGGGAGGTTGTAACGATGCAGGGCCAGCTCCACCTGCAGGGCACCGACCTTGGTGTGGGCATGCTGGGCGAAGATGTCGAGTATCAGGCCCTCCCGGTCGACCACGTCACAGCCGAACAGCTTCTGGAGATTGCGCTGCTGGGCCGGAGTCAGTTGGTTGTCGAAGACCACCACGTCGATGTCGAGGGCCTTGGTCAGAGTGGCCACCTCCTCGGCCTTGCCCGAGCCGATGTAGGTGGCCGGGTCGATTCGGGTCCTGCGCACGAGCTCCCGATCGACCGGGTCGGATCCGGCGGTGTCGGCGAGCAAGGACAGCTCGTCGAGACTGCGCTCGGACTCCACCGTGCTCATGTCGGGCAGCTCGACACCCACCAGGAAGGCGCGCTGTATGGCGACTTCGAGGTCGGTGACTGTGGCGGTGAGCCGACGACGACGGCGCGATGCGTGTTCTTGGGTCATGAGGGCTTCGGGTCGGGTGCACCTGGATGTTGGCGCAATCCCGTGCGACGCGCGGGGTGATTAAACGCGCTCAGAGGTACTGGCCCTCGTCTCCCACATGCTCGAGTTGCTCCTCGGCGATGATCTGGGACTCGCGGACAGCGATGACCGGCTTGCCCGTCGCGGGCCAGATGAAACGCCAGGCACCCGTGGGCACTGCCCAGAATTGCTGGCCGGTTTGCACATCGACCAGCGCCAGGGCGTCGTTTCCGTCTTTCGTCCCGACCGGGACGAGGAGCCCGGATCGCGTGGTCGACTCCTCGGGGGCGTGCCCGACCCGCCATCCTGTCATCACTTTGTAGCCGTTGTCGTGAAAAATCGGCAGATTGGTGGTGGCCATTCTCCCCCTGATTGTCGCACGTGCAGTGGCCAACGGCGAAGTGTGCCTCGGTACCGAATAGGCTCCGGACTATGGCCCCCAAACGCACCTTCTCCGAAGCCCTGGACTATCACGAGAAGCCGCACCCCGGGAAAGTCGCTATCCGCTCCACCAAGCCGACGGCCACCCAGGCCGACCTGAGCCTGGCGTACACACCGGGGGTGGCCGAGCCCTGCCTGGTCATCGCCGACGACCCGGACGCCGCGTTTCGCTTCACCAACCGGGGAAACCTCGTGGCGGTCGTGTCCAACGGGACGGCGGTCCTCGGATTGGGGAACATTGGCGCCCTGGCCAGCAAGCCGGTCATGGAAGGCAAGGCGGTCCTTTTCAAGAGGTTCGCCGACATCGATGTCTTCGACCTCGAGATCGACGCCAAGGATCCGGAGGATGTCATCAGGTTCTGTGAGCTGCTTGCTCCAACCGTTGGCGGGATCAACCTGGAGGACATCAAGGCCCCCGAGTGCTTCGAGATCGAGGAGACGCTGCGAGGCCGGTTGGACATCCCTGTGTTCCACGATGATCAGCACGGGACCGCGATCATCGGTGGGGCCGCCTTCCTCAATGCGCTCGAGCTGACCGGCCGGGACATTGCCTCGACCAAAGTCGTGTTTGCCGGCGCCGGTGCTGCGGGCATCGCCTGTGCCCGCTTCTTCACCCGGCTGGGGGTGCGCGCGGAGAACATACTCATGGTCGACTCGAAGGGAGTGGTCCACACCGAGCGTGATGATCTCAGCGACATCAAGCGTGAGTTGGCGCGGGACACCGCGGCCCGGACTCTGGACGACGCCCTGGCCGGGGCGGACGCCTTTGTCGGCGTGTCGGTGGCGGGAACCGTCACCAAGGAGATGGTCCAATCGATGGCCGACCAGCCGATCGTGTTCGCTCTGGCCAATCCGGACCCAGAGATCACCTATCCCGACGCCAAAGCGGCCAGATCTGATGTGATCATGGCGACCGGGCGCAGCGACTACCCGAATCAAGTCAACAATGTCCTGGGTTTCCCCTTCATCTTCAGGGGTGCCCTCGACGTGAGATCACGTGCGGTCTCCGAGAAGATGAAGATCGCCGCAGTGAATGCCCTGGCCCAATTGGCCCGGGAGCCCGTTCCCGATTCGGTGCTCAGGGCCTACGACCTGGAGCGGCTCCAGTTCGGCCCCGAGTATCTGATACCCAAGCCGTTCGACCCGCGGGTCCTCTGGCAGGTGGCTCCGGCCGTGGCCAGGGCGGCGATGGAGGAAGGCTTGGCTCGGGCGCCCATCGAAGACTTCGACGGCTACGTGACCCAACTGCAGACCCGGTTCAGGGCGTCCCACGAGCTGATCAACGCGATCACGACGCGGGCCATGGAGCATCCAAAGAAGGTCGTCTATCCGCACGCCGAGGATCTGCGGATCATCCGCGCCGCCCGTAGGGTGACCGACGAGGGAATCGCCAGTGCCATCCTCCTGGGTGATGTCGCCCGCATCGAGCCCCTCGCCGAGGATGCGGGGATATCCCTCGGCGGCATCGAGGTCGTCGACCCGATTCGCGAGGTGGCGGAGCGGGAGCACTACGCCGAGATCCTCGAGCAACTGCGAAGGCACAAGGGACTGTCCCTGCAAACGGCCCAGAAGCTGACCGAAGACGCCGACATGTACGCATGTCTCATGGTCAGGGAGGGCAAGGCGGACGCCGTCATCGGCGGTCTCTCAACCTACTACCCCGAGACGATCCGTCCAGCCCTGCAGGTGCTTCAGGTCGAAGAAGGCCGGTCGATCGTCAGCTCGGTTTATCTGGTGGTGGTGAAGGGCACGGTGTACTTCTTCACCGACTGTGCCGTGAACATCGAGCCAACCGCCGAGCAACTGGCCGAGATCGCTCTGGCGGCGGCGACGACCGCCGAGGAGGACTTCTCGCGGGATCCCCGGGTGGCCTTCATCAGTTACTCCGACTTCGGCTCTGCGGGGGGGAGCGAGCCCGCGCGGGTGAGGCGGGCGGTCGAGTTGTTCCGGCTGGCCCGGCCGGACGTCCCGGTGGATGGCGAGATGCAGGCGGACACCGCGGTGATGCCAGAGTTGCTCGCCGACCGACGGCCCTCGGGGCCCTTGAACAGGGCGGCGAACGTCCTGGTGTTCCCCAACCTGACCGCGGCCAATGCTGCCTACAAGCTGCTGAACCGACTCGGCGACGCCGAGGTGATCGGGCCGATCCTGAGCGGCCTGTCGAAGACGGTCCACGTCTTGCAGCGTGACGCGTCGGTCAGCGACGTGGTCAACCTGACTGCGATCGCGGTCGCCGAGGTGCAGCGACGGGATAAGACCAGCTCCTGAACTGCAAGTTCAGGCGGGGGACCAGTACTCCTCGTGGTGGACGGTGCCACGGTCTTTGCCGTGGTCGATGGTGAAGCCTCGCTCGTGTAGTTGGCGGCACACTCCGAGCGCCTCCGGGAAGATCGGTCGGTCTCCGTCCCAGGTGGGCAGCCCGATCATCGATGGGTTGCCGCAGAGGTAGACATGGGTCATCGCCGGGTCGAGCGGAGCCCCCAACACCTCCTCGAGACGTCCCGAATCCACCAGGTCCTGGACGTAGATCTTGTTACCTTCGTTCTGCGCCTCCCTCGTGGTCAGCGGGAGGTAGTGGTAATTCGAATAGCGCTCCATCAGGGCGGCGTGTTGGGCGGTGTAACCCAGATCGGCTAGATAGCGCACACAGGCCACCGAGATGATCCGGCCCTGATGGCCTCTCCGCAACAGCTCGGCGGTCATCGTGTTGTGGGGCGCCTCGCCCGTCCCCGTGCTGAGGAAGACGACATTGTCGGTGGGCCCAACGCCCTCGAGTGTGTAGCGACCGGTGAACTTGCGCCCCATGAGGATGCGGTCGCCGACCTGCTTGAGGAAGATCCGTGGGGTCAGTGCCGGGATCTCCTCCTCACCGGGACGCACCTTGACTATGTAGAACTCGGCGAAGTCGGTCTGATGAGGGAGCAATGCACCCGTCTCGTCGATCATCGAGCTGGAGACGGAGTACGACCTTCGCGCCAGCTTCTTCTCCTTGATCACGGTCAGGTCTTCTTCGGCCTCGTCCGCCCGCGGCTCCCAGAAGCCGAGGGCGAGGCTGGTGTACTGCCCTGGCTCGAAGGGCTCGATGGGGTCGTCCGGTGTGACCCGCAACACCCACAACTCGTCGTTCTGCACCCGGATGTCGGTGATGGTCGCGTTGTAGGTCTCGGTGCGCAGGGCCTCCCATTGATCGTCGATGCCGGCATCGGGCCCAGACCGATAGTGGATGAAGAGCGTGGCGATCTCGTTGGCGGCGAGGTCCAGGGCGGGACGGTCCCACGAAACCTGGCGGTGCACCGTCACCTGGTTGGAGAGGACATTGACGTGGTCGATCTCCGGGTCACCGGCGAACAATCGGTGGGCCAACAGCCTCAGGGGCCCTTCGCCATCAGGCGACGCTCTGGTGTAGCCATGGCCGTCCTGGCCGGTCAGTGAGCGGTCGAGGGAGAAATGGGCGATCTGCCCCACCGGGGTGGCCTTGACCAGGATTCGCTGTCCCATTGCCCCGGCAAGTTAACCGGCGGGAACATGGCCCGGCGCACAGCGGTTCGACATTCCATGGAACAAACCGTCATCGATGCGCTGAACCGGGGTGGCATCGCCGACATCACCACCACGGGTCGCAAGACGGGGCTGCCGCGCCGGATCGAGATCTACTTCCATCAGTTCGACGGCCGCTACTACCTCACGGGCCGGCCCGGGTTCAAACGGGACTGGGTGGCCAACATAGAAGCCAACCCGGGTTTCACGCTCCATCTCAAGCGAGAGATCACTATCGATGTGCCGGTTCGGGGCGAGCCCGAGCCGGACCGGGAGGAGAGGGGGAGGATTCTCCTGCGGGTGCTGGTGGATTCGTGGGGGTCAGATCCGGAAAAGGCGAGGGCCGACCTGGACCGCTGGGTCGACACCTCGCCTTTCATCCGTTTTCAACCGGTCGGGGGATGACGACCGTCTCCCGCGTTAAGCGGTCAGAGTCGTTCGCTCCTCCACGTCTCGCATACCCAGTCCGATCAGGATGAACAGGACACCCATGCCGGCCGCCATCGCGGCCACCCCGAAGGCGAGGATCGAAGTGAATAGTGACGCCTGCAGGAACGAGGCTGTCGCCGCGGTCTGGCGCGCCGGGTCCTCCCGGTCCATCTCGGCGTAGTAGAGCCCGCCGGTGGCTTCGAGGGCGTGCTTCTCGATCACCTTCGCCTCGCAATAGGCGCTGAATGGTCCGTTGACTTCGTCTCCGGCCAGACAGTCCGCGTCCTCGGCGACGACGATCTGCTGATCGGACAGGGTGTTCGACACCACGACCCAGGTCCCGATCCCTCCGGCGATCAACAGGATGCCGAAGACGATCGATCCGATCGATGCGATCTTTCTCATGCTCTGAACCTTTCTTGGTTGGTTGTTCGAAACCTAGCCAAGGTCGAGGTGACGTCAGAGAGTCGAAAGTCTCTAAGCGCCGGGAAGGGTTGGGGCCTAATGGCCGCCTTTGACCACCATGGTGGCAGTTGCCATCGAACCGAGGATGCCTTCGCCCCGGTAGACGACCCTCAGACTCGTCGCGGACGGCAGGCGGACTTCGAATCGTTTCATCGGCTCAATGGTCGATCCCGGGGCCCAGGGTGAGCCATCCCTCTTGATTCGTTCGTCCACAGCGAGACCTGGGATCACATCCCGGGCATCGTCGATCGACGCACCCTGCGGAAAGCTCGGCGAGAGCACGTCGGCATGGACGATCACGGCGACCCCTGGTCCCTCGTTCCACAGCTCGAAAGTGTCGGGGTGACCGGGGACCCTTTCCGCATTGACACTCGGCTTGGCCTGACGCAGGGCGATGCCTGCGAACAAAAGCCCGACCACGCCAAGGGCGATGATCGCGATCTCCATGGCGAGAATGTTACGGGGGAAGCGGCCGACTGCAATGAATTGCCCTGCTCCCGAACCCGCCAGGGGACGAGTACGACAGTCCTCGAAGGCAGTGCGTTGCTTCAACTTGTTGGGCTTCGAGGAGGGCATTCCTCCTATCAGAAGGGTGGCGGAGGCGGACGGGAATCGAACCCGCCAGGGGCCGTTTGCGACCCCTCACCGGTTTTGAAGACCGGGGGACCCACCAGGCGTCCGGACGCCTCCGGTTTCGAGGATAGGGCCCGGGGGTATGGCCATGACCCAACCTCCCCTGTGAGCAAGCGCGCCATGTCGGTACCATCGAGGCCAATGCCCGAACGCTCTTTCGGTAGAACCGTTCGCTATCGCCGGACCAAGCTCGGCTTGAGCCAGGCGCAGCTCGGAGAGCTGGTCGGCCGATCGGCCAGCTCGATTCGAAGCTGGGAGCGCGACGTGTCGGTCCCGACCGATGCATCGGTGATAACCGCACTATCCGCCATCCTCGATCTCGACCAACAGGAACTTTTCGAGAAGGCCGGAGTGGAGATAGCTGTCGAGGTGAGCCACCCAACGGTGGAGGAGGCCCTGGCCAGTCTCGCCCCGCTGCCCCTCGACGAGCCTGTCGACGGGCCGGATGTCGAAATCTACGAGTCTCTGACAGAGGCTGGAGAGCCGGAGATGGTGATCGAGCTCCCGCCACCTGTGCATGAGCCCGAGATCGAGCCTGTGCTCGATCTCGACTCCGAGTTGGAGGCCGAGGTCAGAGAGCACCTTGGTGCCACCCAGGTGCGGGTGCCCGATCGGGAACCAAATCAGGCCCTCGAGACGTCTAAGGCCAATACCGAGCTGGTCGGGGCAAGCGCGATGAGAAGTCAATCCGAGCCTGCATATGTGAGCCCTCCGGAGCCGTTCCTCATCACCGCCCCTACACCACCGGTGGTCGAGCCGTCCTATATCGAAGACACCCAGCAGCGCCAGCTGTACCGGGTGCGGACTCTGGCCACGATCGTCCTCGTGGTCGCTCTGGTCGTCATCTTCCTTTGGTCCCTCAGCAATGCGATCGACGCCATCGGGACCTGGTGGGAGGACTTCTTCGGGGGCCTCAAGCTCTAGCCGGCCCTCTGGCGCTCTAGCGTTGCCTGGCGCATGAGCAAGCAGTCATCCCGCGTGGTCGTGGTGGGTGGTGGGCCGGCCGGTCTCTATCTCTCGATCCTGCTGAAGAGGGCCGATCCGGAATTCGAGATCACGGTGCTGGAGCGAAACGCCCCAGGCGACGCCTACGGATTCGGTGTGGTCTTCAGCGATGAGACCCTGGACCACTTCCACGATGCCGATCAGCCCTCGTACGAGGCGCTCACCGAGGCTTTCCGGCATTGGGGAGACATCGCCGTCCACCACCCGTCGGGAAGGAGCATCACCTCGGGGGGCCACGGTTTCGCCGCGGCCAGCCGTCGCGACCTCCTGGAGATCCTCAGTGGCCGGGCCCTGGATCTCGGTGTCGACCTTCGGTTCTCGACCGACGTGAGGAGTCTCTCCGAGCTCCCCGAGGCCGATCTCGTCGTGGGCGCCGACGGTGCGAAGAGCATGGTGCGCACCGAGCTGGAGGGGCAAATCAGGCCGAAGGTGGACCTGCGTCACAACAGGTACATCTGGTTCGGCACGCCCAAGGTCTTCGACGAGTTCAACTTCATCTTCCAAGACACCCCGACCGGGATGGTCTGGGCGCACGTCTATCCCTTCAGCGCCGAAGGCAGCACCTTCATCGTGGAGATGCCCCCGGAGACCTGGGCAGCACTTGGATTCGACAAGACCGCCGACAGCGTTTTTCCACCGGGCACCAGTGACGATTTCGCCCTGGAGCGCTGCTCGGAGATGTTCGAAGCTCATCTCGACGGGAAGGGCCTGGTGGGGAACAACTCGAAGTGGCTCCGATTCCCGACCATCACCTGTGCGCGGTGGCATCTAGGCAACGTGGTCCTGATGGGCGACGCGATCCACACCGCCCACTTCTCAGTCGGGTCCGGAACCAAGCTGGCCATGGAGGATGCCATTGCCCTGGCCACCGTCCTGCTCGAGGGCCATCCGCTCGCCGAGGCCCTGGACCTCTATGAGAGAAGGCGTCGACCGGTGGTGGACAGCCTGCAGAGGGCGGCCCGGGCGAGCCTTCGCTGGTTCGAGGGGGCGGATCGCTATCGCAACATGGATCCGGAGCAGTTCGTGTTCAGCATGCTCACCCGCAGCCAGCGGATCACCTATGACAATCTCAGGCTCCGCGATGCCGGCTACATGGCGGAGGTGGACGCGTGGTATGCCGCCTCGGATCATCATTGCCCCGACGAGATCGATCCCTCGGTCCCGCCTCTGTTCCATCCCTTCAGGATCAGGGATCTCGAGCTCGCCAACCGGATCGTCGTCTCGCCGATGGATCAATACACCGCGGTCGACGGCATGCCCAACCAGTGGCAACTGGTGCATCTGGGGAGCCGGGCCGTGGGCGGCGCCGGGCTGGTGATGACGGAGATGACCTGTGTGTCTCCCGAGGGCCGGATCAGCCCCGGCTGCACAGGTATCTGGAGTGAGGAGCAGGCCGCTTGGTGGGCCGGGATAGTCGATTTCGTCCACGATCACACCGCGGCGAAGATCGGTCTCCAGATCGGTCATTCCGGCCGCAAGGGGTCTACCAAGCTGATGTGGGAGGGTGACAGTGACCCGCTCGAGAGGGGCAACTGGGAGATCATCGCCCCCTCACCGATTCGCTACCGGCCGGACAGCCAGGTCCCGCGCGAGATGACCCGGGCCGACATGGACCTGGTTCGGGACCAGTTCGTCGAGGCGACGCGTCTCGGCGCGGGCGCCGGATTCGACATTCTCGAGCTGCATTATGCCCACGGGTATCTGCTGTCGAGCTTCCTGACCCCGCTGGCCAACCAGCGGGCCGACTCGTACGGCGGGTCGCTTGAGAACCGAATGCGCTATCCGTTGGAGGTGTTCTCCGCGGTTCGGGAGGTGTGGCCCGACTCCAAGCCGATCTCGGTCCGGATCTCGGCCACGGACTGGGTGGAGGGCGGTTTCGACGGGGAAGACGCGGTCGCCTTCGCGGCTGCACTGAAGGAGATGGGGTGTGACCTGATCGATGTGTCCACCGGCCAGACCACGGTCGCTGCTGAACCCGAGTACGGGCGGCTCTACCAGACCCCCTACTCCGATCGAATCCGGAACGAGGTCGGGATCGCGACGATGACGGTCGGCGCCGTGTCGAGCATCGACGATGTGCACAACATCCTCGTGGCCGGGCGAGCCGACCTCTGCGTCCTGGCCCGGCCCCATCTCGTCGATCCCTATTGGACGCTCAACGCCGCCATCGATCTGGGGTACACCGGTCACGCGTTCCCCAACCAGTACCTGTCGGGGCTCGGCGCCCGCCGGCGAGCGCAGGAGGCGATCCCGCCGGACGTATTCCGCACCTCCTCCTAGCCGAATCGGAATTTCCCTCGGTGAAACCCGCGAGTTGTGGCAGACTGGCGACACCAGAGAAAGGAGGTGGTCCTAGGTTGTTTGAAAGTCTTTGGACTCTGGAGGTGGTCGAGCGCTGAGCGGCGCTGACCGCGGCGTCGCTCGTCCCGTTCGGGACCGGTAGCGACTCCAAACTCGGACCACCCGGCTCTGGCTACCACGGACTTTGTCCACCTGTGGCGGCGCTCGTCGCCGAAGCAATGCCTTTGCTGTTCGTCGAGAGAGGGCCTCCGATTCGTCGGGGGCCCTCTACGTTTCGAACCCGTGTTGACGCATCCAGTCGTCGTTGAACACCTTCGACAGGTAGCCGCGCCCTGAGTCGGGGAGGATCACCACCACCAATGCGTCATGGTCCTCATCGGCCACCTGCAATGCGGCATGGGCCGCCATGCCGCACGAACCTCCCACCAGCAGCCCTTCCTCACGGGCGAGACGCCTGGTCATGGCGAAGGACTCTGAGTCGGTCACCTTGATCCAGCGGTCGATCACACCCAGGTCCACGGTCTCGGGGTAGAAGTCCTCGCCTACGCCCTCTACCGAGTACTGGTGGACAGAGGCCTCGTCGTCGGCGGTGTAGATCGAGCCCTCGGGATCGGCTCCAACCACGATCAGCCCGGGCTTTTTTTCCTTCAGGAAGCGCCCCGCCCCCGTGATCGTCCCTCCGGTGCCGACACCGACGACCAGCACATCGATTGCCCCATCGGTCTGCCGCCAGATCTCGGGTCCGGTGTTCTCGTAGTGGGCGCGAGGATTGGCCGGGTTGGTGTATTGGTTCGGTTGGAAGGCACCGTCGATCTCCGCGGCCAGCCGTCTTGCAACGCCGTAGTAGGAGTCGGCGTGCTCTGGCAGCAATTCGGTCGGTGTGACGATCACCTCGACCCCGTACGCACGAAGGAGATCCTGTTTCTCTTTCGACACCTTGTCCGGAACAGTGCAGATGACCCGATAACCGCGAACCGCGCCGATCATCGCCAGACCGACGCCGGTGTTCCCCGAAGTGGGCTCGATGATCGTCCCACCGGGTCTGAGCAGACCCTGCTCCTCGGCGGCATCGATCATGGCGACAGCGATCCGCTCTTTGGTCGAGCCGCCCGGGTTCATGTGCTCCGCCTTCGCCACCAGGTTCCCGGGGGCATGGATGCGGGAGAGTCGCACCAGCGGGGTGTTGCCGATGGCGGCAACGACGTCTTCGAATATCTCCATGTGGCGGCGAGGCTAGGCAGGTCCCCGGCGATGGCGGACCACCCACGGCCCCCTAACCTCTCCCCGGTGACACGGCTGGTCCGTTACGCGTGGTTCACCCTCGCGTTCAACGTTGGGGTCATCCTCCTGGGTGCCCTGGTCCGATCGACGGGCTCCGGCGCAGGGTGTGGCCGGTCGTGGCCGACGTGTCAGGGTCAGGTGGTCCCCTCGTTGGAAGGCGCCACCACGATCGAATACACGCACCGGCTCGCCAGCGGCGCCGCGCTGATCCTTGTCGCCGTCCTCGTGGCCCTGGTATGGCGTCAGGTGCCACGGGGGGAGCCAGCCCGCACCGGCGCCGCTCTCTCGATGCTCGCCATCGTTGGGGAGGCGCTCATCGGGGCGATGATCGTGTTGGCCGAATGGGTGGCGGACGATGCTTCGGTGGCGAGGGTCGTGGCGGTCCCGCTCCATCTCATCAGCACGTTGTTCCTCCTTGGGTCGTTGACCCTGACGATCTTCTGGCTTACCGGTGGCCGCCGTCTCTCACCACGTGGCCACCCGGTCGTCTGGCGACGGGTGCTGCTCGGGGGCTCGGCGCTCGTGTTGCTGGCCGCGACTGGTGCCGTCACCGCACTGGCCGACACCCTCTTTCCCAAGACCGGGGCGGATCTGTCCGGGACCGGCGAGGCCCACTTCCTCACCGATCTGAGGCTCATTCATCCGATCCTTGCCGTCGTCGCCGCCACGATCGGCTGGTGGGTGTCCCGGAGGGCTGATGGCTCGCGATCCAGCGCGGGCTTGGCCCTCCCTCTGCTGGTCGCCTTGATGCTGATCACCGGGTCGCTCAACATCGTCCTTGGAGTCCCGGTGTGGATGCAGTTGGTGCATCTGCTGCTGGCGGATGCCCTCTGGATCACGTACGTGTTGGCCTCGGCCGGCGCCCTTCAGGTCGAGGCCCACCTCGCCCAGCGGGTTTGAGCATGTTCGATGAACTGGCCGATGGAGTCTTCCGAAGACGCTACGAGTCTCTCGACCTCAACGTCGGGGTGGTGATCTCTGACAACGGAGTGCTGGTCGTCGACACCCGTGCCTCCCATATCGAAGCGGACGAGCTGATGGAGGAGATCCGCACTCTCACCCGACTGCCGGTGCGGTGGGTCGTCGATACGCACTGGCACTGGGATCACACATTCGGCAATGCCCGGTTTCCGGATGCAGAGATCTGGGGCCACGTGCTGTGCCGCCAGGGCCTGATCGAGCATGGAGAGGGCATGAAGGTGGACGCGGCCAGCTGGCTCCCCGATCAACGAGCCGACTTCGAGGAAGTGGTGATCACCCCGCCGACCGAGGTGTTCACAGTGTCGGCAGTGATCGACATGGGTTCGAAACGAGCCCACCTGAGCTACCACGGTCTCGGCCACACCGACGCCGACATCGCCATCGCGGTGGAGGACCACGACGTCCTCTTCCTGGGCGATCTGGTGGAACAGGGAGCGCCTCCGTCCTTCAGCGACAGCTATCCGATCAGCTGGCCCGCCACGCTACGGTCTGCAACCGGGGCCGGCTCCTCCCTTGTCGTCCCCGGGCACGGTGACACGATGGATCGGGTTGCGGTCTCGGGCCAGCTCGAGGAGCTCGAGCAGGTGGCCGCATTGGCCCGTCGTTGCCTCGTCGAGGGCCTGCCGCCGAGCGAGGCGACCGGGCTAGGCCCTTATCCCGAGGACTTCATGGAGTCGGCGGTGACCCGGGCGATCGAGGTCGGTCTCTAAGGGCCTTCGGCCAGCTGCGAGGCCAGCTGGGCGGGATCGGAGGTGGGGAGGCTGCAGACGTGGCCCCGGCACAGGTAGGCCATCGTGAGACCCGAGGCAGATCTTCCCGCCAGGAGCGGGACCGGCCCGATGCCGTCCACCGATGGCGCCAATGCGACCTCCGGTCGAAAGCGGTCCCAGAAGACCCTGGCCAGATCCCGCCATTCGGGGCCTACGATCGCCAGCTCCCGACCGGAGAGAAGCGACCGGAGTACGCAGAGGTGGTGGGCCACCATCGACGGGAACCGGGTCATCAAGGGTCCGGCTGACTTGATGGTGCCCGCCGCCAGGTCCCTTTCTCTCGCCGAGCCTGTGTAGGCGGACAGGGTGAGCAATGCCTCGGCGGCCATCGCATTGCCC